>JALHNW010000409.1 GCA_022843345.1 Rubritepida sp.
GGCCCTGCGCCGGGCCTTCGACGCCCGGCTGCTGCTGGACTGGGGCGGCGGCCTGGTCTGGATCGCCGGCCCCGCCACGGAGGCCGCGCACGGGGCGGTGATGCAGGCCGCCGCCGGGGCAGGGGGGTCCTTCACCCTGTTCCGCGCGCCCGAATCGCTGTCCGCCGCCGTGCCGGTGGTGAACGAGGAGCCGCCCGCGCTGGCCGCCATCGCGCGCCGCGTGAAGGCGGTGCTCGACCCCGCCGGCATCCTCAACCCCGGCCGCATCCGCGCAGGCGCCTGACCCATGCAGACCACCTTCACCCCCGAGCAGCTCCGCGACCCCGACACCGCGGAGGCCAACAAGATCCTCCGCACCTGCGTGCATTGCGGCATGTGCACCGCCACCTGCCCCACCTTCCTGCTGCTGGGCGACGAGCTGGACAGCCCCCGCGGCCGCATCTACCTCATCAAGGACATGCTGGAGAACGACCGGCCGGCCACCGAGCTGGAGGTCCGCCACGTGGACCGCTGCCTGTCCTGCCTGTCCTGCATGACCACCTGCCCCTCGGGCGTGCACTACATGCACCTGGTGGACCACGCCCGCCGCCACATCGAGGAAACCTACACCCGGCCCTGGCCCGAGCGCGCGCTGCGCGCGGTGCTGGCCCGCGTGCTGCCCTACCCGGCGGTCTTCCGCCTCAGCCTGCGCGCCGCCGCCCTCGCCCGGCCGCTCGGCCGGCTGATCCCCGGCAAGGGCATGATGGCCCAGCGCATGCGCGCCATGCTGGCCCTGGCGCCGGCCACCCTGCCGCCGCACAGCCCGATGCAGGAGGCCCAGACCCACGCCGCCGAGGGCACGCGCCGCTTCCGCGTCGGCATCCTCACCGGCTGCGCCCAGAAGGTGCTGGACCCCGCGATCAACGAGGCCACCATCCGCCTGCTGACGCGCATGGGCGTGGAGGTCGTCATCACGAAGGGCCAGGGCTGCTGCGGCGCGCTGACCCACCACATGGGCCAGCACGACCCCGCCATGGCCACGGCGCGCGCCAACCTGCGCGCCTGGGGCGCGGAGATCGAGGGCCAGGGCCTGGACGGCATCGTCATCAACACCTCCGGCTGCGGCACCACCATCAAGGACTACGGCTTCATGTTCCGCGAGGAGCCGGAGGCCGCGCTCGCCGCCCGCGTCAGCGCGCTCGCGATGGACGTGACGGAGGCGCTGGACAAGTTCGGCTACGCCCCTTCGCGCCCCGCGCCGAACCTCAAGGTCGCCTACCACTCCGCCTGCTCGCTCCAGCACGGGCAGAAGATCACGGCGCTGCCCAAGCAGCTGCTTTCGCGCGCCGGCTTCACCGTGAAGGAGGCCGCGGAAGGCCACATCTGCTGCGGCAGCGCGGGCACCTACAACCTCATGCAGCCCGAGATCGCGGGCGCCCTGCGCGCCCGCAAGCTGGAGAACATCGGCCGCCTCAAGCCCGACCTGATCGCCGCCGGCAACATCGGCTGCATGACGCAGCTTTCGGGCGACGGCATCCCCGTGGTGCATACGGTGGAGCTGCTGGACTGGATGGCGGGCGGGCCTAAGCCGGCGAAGCTGGGCGCATGATCCTGGTAACGGGGGCGGCGGGGTTCATCGGCTCGCACGTCGTCGCCGCGCTCAACGAATCCGGCCGCTTCGACGTGGTGGGCAGCGACCTGCTGCGCGACGGCCCGAAGTGGCGCAACCTCCGCAAGCGCGTCCTCGCCGACCTCGTCCCGCCCGACGAGCTGCATGCCTGGCTGCACGGCCGCCGCCTGGAGGCCGTGATCCACCTCGGCGCCAATTCCTCCACCCTCGCCACGGATGGCGAGGACGTGATGCGCCGCAACTTCCGCCACTCGCTCATGCTGCTCGACTGGTGCACGGCGCAGGGGGTTCCCCTGGTCTACGCCAGCAGCGCCGCGACCTACGGCGACGGCGCGCAGGGCTTCGACGACGGCGACACCTTGGCCCACCTGCAGGCCCTGCGCCCGCTGAACCTGTATGGCTGGAGCAAGCACCTGTTCGACCAGGCCGTGGCCGCCCGCCGCGAAGCCGGCCAGGCGCTGCCGCCATCCTGCTGGGGCCTGAAGTTCTTCAACGTCTACGGGGCCAACGAGCACCACAAGGGCGTCATGCGCTCCGTCGTCCACAAGGTGTTCGAGACGCTGCGCGCGGGCGACGAGGTCCAGCTTTTCCGATCCCATCGACCCGACTACGCGGATGGCGAGCAGCTGCGCGACTTCGTCTTCGTGGAGGACGTGGCCGCCGCCATCCTGGCCCTGCTGGGGCGCCCCGGCCACGGCTTGCTGAACATCGGCGCCGGCGCCGCCCGCACCTGGCTCGACCTCGTGCGCGCCGTGGGCGCGGCGATGGGCGTGGACCCCGCCATCCGCTTCGTGGACATGCCCGAGGCGCTGCGCCCCACCTACCAGTACCGCACGGAAGCGGCGCTGGGCCGCCTGCGCGCGGCCGGCGTGAACGCGCCCATGACGCCGCTGGAGGAAGGGGTGGCGCGCACCGTCGCCATCCTGGCCGGCGCCGACCCGCACCGCTGATTTCCGTTGCATCGCGGGGCCCTACGGATTTACCGGGGGAATTGCCCCGCGTAAGGAGCCTCCCATTCGGGGCACAAGGAGGCGCGGCGTGAGCCGTCTGGCCTGGATCGCATTCGCCGCTGCCATCGCCATGGGCGCCGCATGGTTCGGCGGCTGGCGGCCCGCGC
>JALHNW010000410.1 GCA_022843345.1 Rubritepida sp.
GGCTGGGGCTGCGCCGGGCGCTGACGGCGGGGCTGCTGGGCGGCAACCGCAACGTGACGCTGGTCTGGGCCGCCGCCGCCCCGGCCCTGGCCGACCGGCCGGGGGTGGAGATGGTGCTGGCGATGAGCGTCTTCCCCATCTTCATGCTGCCGCTGGTGCAGCGCCGGCCCTTCGCGCGGCTGCTGGCCGGCCCTACTTCCGCCGCCAGGCCCGCCACACCCACCACAGGATGAGCAGGCCGGCCAGCACCAGCAGCGGCTTGCTCAGCGGGTCCACGTAGGCGGCGATGGCGGTGTACTGCTCCTCCAGCACCCAGCCCAGCAGCGCCAGCCCGCCCACCCAGATCACCGTGCCCAGCGTGGTGAGCGCGTAGAAGATCCGCCGCGGCATCTCGATCAGCCCGGCGGGCACCGAGATCAGCGTGCGGATGCCCGGCATCATGCGGCCCAGGAACACCGCCCAGGGGCCGTATTTCCGCAACGCCGCCTCGCCCTCGTCGATGTCGGTGGCGCGGATGCCGATCCAGCCGCCGAAGCGCGCCACCAGGGCGCGGGTGCGCCCGGTGCCGAAGGCGCGCGCCGCCTCGAACCAGGCGGCGTTGCCGGCCAGCGTGCCCAGCACCCCGGCCAGGATGGCGCCGGTCAGCGACATCTCGCCCCGCGCCGCGGCGAAGCCGGCCAGCGGCATGATCACCTCGGAAGGGATGGGCGGGAAGATGTTCTCCAGGAACATCAGCCCGAATACGCCGAGCAGCCCGCCGGCGGCGACCCAGGAGGTGACGAGGTCCATCATCGAAAGGGTCAGTCCTTCTGGAACAGGTGCAGGGTGATCGCGCGGCCGCGGGTGTAGTTGAAGCCCGCCACCTGCGAGACCTCGCGCGGCGTCATGCCCAGCGATGCCGCCTCGCGCCGGAAATCGGCCAGGGCGCGGTCGCCCACCGCCACGGTGCGCGATGGCGATTCGTGCAGGAAGCGCGCCGCATCCTCGCCCCGGCGCAGGAAGCGCACGGAAGCACCCAGGCGGAACAGGGTGGACGGCTCGGCGTGGGAGGTGATGCCGAAGCGCTCGGCCGCCCAGCCGGGCGCGTGCGCGTTCAACGCCGCCTCCAGGCGCGGCGCGATCCAGATCGGCGCCACGCGGGGCAGGGTGAACTCCATCACGCTCGCATAGAGCGGCACGGCGGCCACCACCCCCAGCACGGCGGCGCGCGCCCATTCCGCCCGCGCCATGGCGCGCCACACCAGGGCCAGCAGCAGCAGGGCGAAGGGCACGGCCAGCAGCGCCCCCAGCGGTTCGTGCCCCGTCGCCGCCCAGGGCACCACCAGCGCCACCGCGGCGATGCCCAGCGCCACCAGCGCCACCAGGACGCGCGCCGTGATGGCCAGCCAGCGCGGCGGCGCGTCGCGCAGCGGGTCCATCGCCCAGGCGGCGGCCAGCAGCATGATGGCCGGGTAGGTGGGCAGGGTGTAGTGCGGCAGCTTCGTCGCCACCGCCTCGAACACCAGCCAGGTGGGCACGATCCAGGCCAGCAGGAAGCGGGTGCGCGGCAGCGTGCGCTGCGCCCAGGCGGAGCGCGCGGCCAGGATCGCCAGCACGCCCGCCGGGAAGGCGGCGACGGGGAAGGTCAGCAGGTAGTAGCCGGGCGGCCCCCAGTGCTTCTCGTCGCCCGAACCGACCTTGCCCAGCATGTCGTCGCCGATCGCCTCGGCGAAGAAGCGCCCCTCGGTGGCGATGCCGATGGCGGCCATCCAGGGCAGCACGATGAGCAGCATCAGCGGCACGCCCCACAGCGGCCGCAGCGCCCCCAGCCAGGGCGCGCGCCAGCGGTCGGCGGCGAACAGCGTGATGCCGGCCAGCAGCGGCACCATGGGCGCGATCGGCCCCTTCAGCAGCACGCCCACGCCCAGCGCCACCCAGAATCCCGCCGCCTGCCACGCCGTGAAGCCGGACGGATTGAGGTAGGCGGCACCCAGGAGCCCCATCGCGGCGGTGACGGTGGCCAGCAGGGCCGCGTCGGTCTTGGCGATGTGCGCCTCCACCATCAGCACCAGGCAGCCCCCCAGCATGGCGGCCGCCAGCAGCGCCGGCCGCGCGCCCACCAGCCGCCGCCCCAGCGCGTGGGTCAGCAGCACCGCCAGCACCATCCCCAGCAGCGAGGGGATGCGGTAGGCCCAGATGTCGCGCCGGGAGCCGATGCCCAGCGCCTCCACGGCGTGCACGGAGGCCGCCTGCGCCCAGTGGATGCCGACCGGCTTCTTGTTGCGGTCCTCCTCGCCCACCCGCAGGCGCACGTAGTCCCCGGAATCCAGCATCTGGCGGGTGGCCTGGGCGAAGCGGCTCTCGTCCCGGTCGCCGGAGGGGAGGGAGAAGAACCCCGGCAGCGCCATGAGCAGGCAGAGCAGGATCAGCAGCGCGCGGGGAAAGCGCTCGGCCCAGGGGGCGGACGGGGCGTGGAGGGAGGGCATGTCGGGCGCCCGCCTAGCATGGGGCGGGCCGGGGGGCCATAAAGCCGCGCCATGGCCCAGAACCCCACCCGCCTCGCCGCCTCGCACCTGCTGGAAGCCGTGCTGGAGCGCGGCCGCTCGCTGGAGGAGGGGCTGGACACCTTGCCCGCGCCGCAGCCGGGGCGTGAATCGGCCGCGCAGATGGCGGCGCGCGACAAGGCCGCCGGCCACCGCATCGCCGCCGCCGTGCTGCGCCGCCTGGGCTCGCTCGACGCCGCCATG
>JALHNW010000411.1 GCA_022843345.1 Rubritepida sp.
CGCATCCCCCGCGCGGTCAGCCACGCCGCCCAGCGCCGGGCCGGCCAGCAGACGCATGGTGGAGCCCGCGGCCATGACGGCGCCCACCTGCGTGGCCGACAGCCCGCCATCGGCCAGGATGGCGGGCAGGAAGGGCATCATGGCGCCGAAGCCGGCGAACTGCGCGGCATACAGCAGGGCGAAGGATCGGGCGGGGGGCATGGGGTCAGCTTGCGTCAGGCGGCGATGGGTGCATAACCGGGGCGATACTGCTGGACAGGTGCATGTTCGACGCGCGCGTGAAAGCCATCCTCGGCCCGACCAACACGGGCAAGACCCACCTGGCGCTGGAACGGATGCTGGCCCATTCCTCGGGCATCATCGGCTTCCCGCTGCGCCTGCTGGCGCGCGAGAACTACGACCGCATGGTGGCGCAGAAGGGCGCGGGCAACGTCGCCCTCATCACGGGCGAGGAGAAGATCGTCCCCCCCGGCGCGCGCTGGTTCGCCTGCACGGTGGAGGCGATGCCGCTGGACCGGCAGGTGGAATGGCTGGGCGTGGACGAGATCCAGCTCTGCGCCGACCCCGACCGCGGGCACATCTTCACCGACCGGCTGCTGCACGCGCGCGGCATGGTGGAGACGATGTTCATGGGCGCGGAGACGATCCGCCCCCTGCTCCAGCGCCTGGTGCCGCAGGTGGAGATCGAGACGCGGCCGCGCCTGTCCAAGCTGACGCACACCGGCCCCGCGAAGCTGACGCGCCTGCCACCCCGCAGCGCCGTCGTCGCGTTCTCCGCGGGCGAGGTGTACGCGATCGCGGAGGCCATCCGCCGCCGCCGCGGCGGCTGCGCCGTGGTGATGGGCCGCCTGTCGCCCCGCACGCGCAACGCACAAGTAAAGATGTACCAGGACCGCGAGGTGGATTTCCTGGTGGCGACCGACGCCATCGGCATGGGGCTGAACATGGACGTGGACCATGTGGCCTTCGCCAGCCTGAACAAGTTCGACGGCCACGCGCCCCGCCAGCTGCACCCGCAGGAAGCCGCGCAGATCGCCGGCCGCGCCGGGCGCGGGATGCGCGACGGCACCTTCGGCTCCACCGCCGAATGCCCGCCCCTGCCGGACGAGATGGTGGACAAGATCGAGAACCACCAGTTCGAGCCGCTGCAGGCGTTGGCGTGGCGCAACAGCGACCTCGACTTCTCCGGCGTGGACGCGCTGCTGGACAGCCTGGCGACGCCCCCGCCGCAGGCTGGGCTGACGAAGGGCAACGACGCGACCGATCACATCGTCCTCGCCGCCCTGGCGCGCGAAGGCGAGATCCGCGCCCGCGCCACCGGCCGCGGCCGGGTGCAGCTGCTGTGGGAAGCCTGCCAGGTGCCCGATTTCCGCAAGCTGGCGGACGACACCCACACCCGCCTCTGCGCGCGCATCTTCACCGAGATGACGGACAACGGCCGCCTGCCGCGCGACTGGATCGAGGGGCAGATCGCCGCCTGCACCAACATCGAGGGCGACCTGGACACGCTGATGGCGCGCCTCGCGCATATCCGCTCCTGGGCCTACATCGCCGCGCGCGCCGACTGGGTGAAGGACGCGCCCACCCTGCAGGAGGCCGCGCGCGCCGCCGAGGACGCGGTGAGCGACGCGCTGCACGAGCGCCTGACCGCGCGCTTCGTGGACCGCCGCGCCGCCCAGCTGATCCGCCGGCTGGACGACACCTCCGAGGAGCTGCTGTCCGCCGTGACGCGCTCGGGCGAGGTGGTGGTGGAAGGCCACCCGGTCGGCACCGTCTCTGGCTTCGAGTTCACGCCCCTGGAGGGCGAGGGCGGGGAGGAGGAGCGCAAGCTGGTGCTGCGCGCCGCCCGCAAGGCGCTGGCGATGGAGATGCCGCGCCGGCTGGCCGCGCTGGAGACGGCCAAGCCTGACGCCTTCACGCTGACGCCCGAGAACGAGGTGCTGTGGGAGGGCGCGAGGCTCGCGCGCCTGAAGATGGGCACCGAGCCGGGCAAGCCGGTGATCGAGGTGCGCGAAAGCGAGTTCCTGGACGGCGCGCAGAAGGAGCGGGTGCGCGTGCGCCTCGCCGCCTTCGTGGAGGGCGCCTTGGCGAAGGAGCTGGCCCCCGTCGCCGCCGTGGAGGCCAAGGCGGCCGAGGACAGCGCCCTGCGCGGCCCCGCCTACCAGCTGCGCGAGACGCTGGGGCTGAAGCCGGGCGACACGCGCCAGGCGATCCCCAACGAGCTGAAGGTGAAGCTGAAGTCCATCGGCATCCGCGCCGGGCGCTTCGCCCTCTACGTGCCCGAGGTGCTGAAGCCGCGGCCCATGCAGATGCGCGCCCAGCTCTGGGCGCTGAGCCACGGCATCCCCACGCCGGCCCTGCCGCCGGCCGGGCTGGTGAGCGTGCCGGTGGACGGCGTGCTGGCGCTGTCCTGGCCCGAGGGCTTCGCCGAGATCATCGGCTGGGTGAAGGCTGGCCCCGTCTTCGTGCGGCTGGACGTGGCGGAGCGGGTGGCGGGGGAACTCGGCTACCTGACGCGCAAGGCGCCCGCGCCGCTGCCGCCGGAGACGCTGGGGAAGTTCGGCATACGCGGCGAGGCGCTGCCTGAGGTGCTGGGGGGGCTGGGCTTCCGCCTCATCGTGCCCGCGCCGCTGGAGGAGGGGGTGGAAGGCCCGCCCGCGCCGACGCTGGTGGCCTGGGCGCGGCCGGAGCGCGCGCCGCGCCGTGAGGCGCGCGGC
>JALHNW010000412.1 GCA_022843345.1 Rubritepida sp.
GGCGAGTTCGGCCTGGCCGGCGCGACGGAGGACTACGACGACCCGCGCAACGCCAACCTCATCCACGTGCTCGCGCGGCGGCGCGGGCTGCCGGTGGCGCTGGGCATCCTGTGGCTGCACGCCGCCGAGGCCGCGGGCTGGCCGGCGCATGGCGTGGACTTCCCCGGCCATTTCCTGCTGGCCCTGTCCGACCGGCGCGGGCAGCTGGTACTGGACGTGTTCGCCGGCGGCACCCCCCTGGGCGCGCCCGAGATGCGCGCCCTGGTGAAGCGCGCCGAAGGCCCGAAGGCCGAGCTGCGCCCCGGCCTGCTGGCGCCGATGGACCGGCGCGGCGTGCTGCTGCGCCTGCAGAACAACATCAAGCTGCGCCGCCTCCAGGCCAAGGACGTGGAGGGGGCGCTGCGCTGCGTCACCGACATGCTGCGTCTGGCCCCCGCCCATGCCGGGCTGTGGCGCGAGGCGGCGCTGATGCACCACCGGATGGAGCGCATCGGTGCCGCCATCGCCGCCATCGAGCGGGCGCTGGAGCTGGAGCCCCAGGGCGAATCGGCGCATCGCCTGCGCGCCCTGCTGGAGGAGCTGCGCAACCGGTTGAACTGACCTCCCGTTGCGGGAGCAATGGACCGCTACATGCTCCTGCTGGCCGCGGCCGGCGGGTTGATCCTGCTCACCGCCTGGCTGCCGATGGTGCTGCGGGCGCTGCCGCTGTCCGTGCCCATGGCCTGCCTCGGCGCCGGCGCGCTGGGCTTCTGGGCCAGCGGCATCCCCGCACCCCTGCCGACCGAATTCCCCAACGTGACCGAGCGGCTGACGGAGGTGGTGGTGCTGGTGGCGCTCACGGGGGCCGGGCTGAAGCTGGACCGGCGGATCGGCTGGCGCCGCTGGGGCAAGACCTGGCTGCTGCTGGCGGTGGCCATGCCGCTCTCCATCATCGGCATCGCCCTGGTGGGCCACTGGGTGCTGGGCTTCGGGCTGGCGGCCGCGCTGCTGCTGGGCGCGGCGCTGGCGCCCACCGACCCGGTGCTGGCGGGCGACGTGCAGGTGGGCCCCCCCGGCTCGGGCGAGGAGGACGAGGTGCGCTTCACCCTGACCGCCGAGGCGGGGCTGAACGACGCGCTGGCCTTTCCCTTCGTGCACCTGGCGCTGCTGGTGGCCGTCGTCGGCCTGCCGGACGCCGTGGCCTGGGGCGAGTGGTTCGCGGTGAAGGTGCTGTGGAAGCTGGCGCTGGGCGTGGCGATGGGCTGGCTGGCGGGCCGCGCGCTGGCCTGGGTGATCTTCCGCCTGCCGCCGCGCGCCGCCCTGTCGGGCACGCGGGAGGGGTTCGTGGCGCTGGGCATGACCTTCGTCGCCTACGCCCTCACCGAGATGGCGGGCGGCTACGGCTTCCTCGCCGTCTTCGTCTCGGCGCTGATGATCCGCGACGCGGAGCGCGACCACGAGTTCCACACCACCCTGCACGAATTCACCGACCAGGCGGAGCGGCTGCTGATGATGGCGGTGCTGGCCTGGCTGGGCGGGGCGCTGGTGTCCGGCCTGCTGGCGCCGCTGGGCTGGCTGGAGGCGCTGGCGGCGGCCCTGATCCTGCTGGTGGTGCGCCCGCTGGCCGGGCTGGTGGCGCTCGCCCCCGCGCAGGGGCCGTGGAGCGAGCGCGCCGCGATCGCCTTCTTCGGCATCCGCGGGCTGGGGAGCCTGTACTACGCCGGCTACGCCCTCTCCCACATGGAATGGGCGGAGGGCGGCCGGCTCTGGGCCGTGCTGGGGCTGGTGGTGCTGGGCAGCGTGCTCATGCACGGGCTCACCGTGAACCCGGCCATGCGCTGGCTGGACGCGCGCCGGCGCGTCAGGCCAGGCCCAGCTCCTTGAGCACCGCCTCGGTCGCCGCGATGTCGGCGGCCAGGTAGCGCTCGAACTCGACGCCCGCAAGGAAGGCGTCGTCCCAGCCGCGGGTGGCCAGCAGCTCCCGCCACGCGGGGGTCGCGTGGACCTCCGTGATGAAGCGCGTCAGCGTCTCGCGCGCCGCGGGCTGGATGCCGGGCGGGGCGAAGACGCCGCGCCAGTTGGCCGTCACCACGTCCAGCCCGCTTTCGCGAAGGGTGGGGATGGCGGGGTCGGAGCGGGTCTCGCCGGTGGTGGCCAGCGCGCGCATCCGGCCGGACTTGATCTGCTCGGCGAACTCGGAATAGCCGGAGATGCCGGCGCGGACCTGCGCGCCCAGGATCGCCGCCTGGGCCGGGCCGCCGCCGGCGAAGGCCACGTAGCTCGCCTCGCGCGCGTTGCGGCCCAGCGCCTTGAGCATGAGGCCGAGCGTGATGTGGTCCGTGCCCCCCGCGCTGCCGCCGGCCACCGACACCGCGCCCGGGTTGGCGCGCATCAGCGCGGCCAGGCCCGCGATGTCGCGGATGTCGCTCTGGCCGGGGACGACGACGACGCCCACCTCCTGCGTCAGCCGCGCGATCGGCACCACGTCCTTCAGGCCCACGGGGGCGCGGTTGGTGAGCACCGCGCCGACCATGACGGAGCCCGCGACCATCAGCGCGTCCCCGCGCCCGCGCCGCTGGCCCACGAAGCGCGGCAGGCCGACGGTGCCGCCCGCGCCGCCCACGTTCTCGAACTGGACCGAGCCGACGAGGCCGGCGGGGCGGGCCACCTGCTCGATGGCGCGGCCCAGCCCGTCCCACCCGCCGCCGGGGCCGGCGGGGATGAAGATGG
>JALHNW010000413.1 GCA_022843345.1 Rubritepida sp.
GCGGGGGCCGAATGCGCGCCCTTCGCCCTGGCCGAGGCGCTGGCCACGGCCTTCCGCCGCCTGTCCGCCGGGCGCGGCATCCGCCTGCGCGTGTCCGGCGAGGCCGCCGCCCGCGTGCGCGCCGACAGCCAGGACGTCACCGAGATGCTGGGCAACCTGATGGACAACGCCTTCAAGTACGGCCGCGCCGAGGTGCTGGTGATCGTGGAGGCCGCCCGCGGCGGGCGCGTCTGCCTCGCGGTGGAGGATGACGGGCCGGGGCTGGCCGACGACGCGGCGCTGAGCCGCGGCGTGCGGCTGGACGAGGCGAAGCCGGGCTCGGGGCTCGGGCTCGCCATCGTGCATGACCTCGCCGAACTCTACGGCGGCGCGCTGGCGCTGGAGCAGGGGCGCCGGCTGCCGGGGCTGCGGGCGGTGATCGAGCTGCCGGGAAGGATGGCGGGCGGGTCTTACGAAGGGCCGGATTGAGGAAGATTCCGGGGTGCCTGGGGCACCCCGGACCCCGCCATCTTAAAGAATATACCTGGACAGGTCCGCCGATGCCGCCAGGGGGGCCACGCGGTCGCGGACCATCGCCGCGTCCACGCTCACCGTCTCGCCGCGGCGGTCGCTGGCGGTGAAGCTCACCTCCTCCAGCAGCCGCTCCAGCACCGTCGCCAAGCGGCGCGCGCCGATGTTCTCCACCGTCGCGTTGATCTCGGCCGCCAGGTCGGCGATGCCCTCCACCGCGCCGTCCTCGAAGGCCAGGGACACGCCCTCCGTGCCCATCAACGCGCTCGCCTGCTTCAGCAGGGAATGCTCCGGCTCGGTGAGGATGCGGCGGAAATCGTCGCGCGTCAGCGCCTTCAGCTCGACGCGGATCGGCAGCCGGCCCTGCAGCTCCGGCAGCAGGTCGGAGGGCTTGGACAGGTGGAAGGCGCCGGAGGCGATGAACAGGATGTGGTCCGTCCGCACCGGGCCGTGCCGCGTGTTCACCGTCGTGCCCTCGATCAGCGGCAGCAGGTCGCGCTGCACGCCCTCGCGGCTCACGTCCCCGCCGCGCACGCCCCCTTCGGAGGAGCGGGCGATTTTGTCCACCTCGTCGAGGAAGACGATGCCGTTGTTCTCGGCGTTCTCCACGGCGCCGCGGGTCAGGGCGTCGTTGTCGAGAAGCTTGTCGGCCTCCTCGCGCGCCAGCGCCTCGCGCGCGGCGGCCACCGTCATCTTGCGGGCCTTCTGGCGGCCGCCGAACATCTTGCCGAACATCTCCTGCATGTTCTGCATCTGGCCGGGCGGCATGCCGGGCATGTCCATCATGCCGATCGGCATGCCCGCCGGCTCGCTCACCTGCACCTCGACCTCGCGCGCCTCCATCTGGCCCTCGCGCAGCATCCGGCGGAACTTCAGCCGCGTCTCGCCGGACGCGCCCTCGCCGACGAGCGCGGTCACCAGCCGCTCCTCCGCCGCCAGCTCGGCCTTGGCCTGCACGCCCTTGCGCGCCGCGTCGCGGGCCTGGACGATGGCGGCCTCGACGAGGTCGCGGATGATGCTCTCCACGTCCCGGCCGACGTAGCCGACCTCGGTGAACTTCGTCGCCTCCACCTTCAGGAAGGGCGCGTTCGCCAGCTTGGCCAGCCGGCGCGCGATCTCCGTCTTGCCGCAGCCGGTGGGGCCGATCATCAGGATGTTCTTGGGCACCACCTCCTCGCGCAGCGCCTCGGGCAGCTGCTGGCGGCGCCAGCGGTTGCGCAGCGCGATGGCCACGGCGCGCTTGGCGTCGTGCTGGCCGATGATGAAGCGGTCCAGCTCGCTCACGATCTCGCGCGGGGACAGGTTCACGGCCTCCGGGGCCAGGGTCATGTCGTTCATGCCGGCAGGCTTTCCAGGATGAAGTTGCCGTTGGTGTACACGCAGATGCCGGCGGCGATGCCCATGGAGCGGCGCGCCACCTCCTCGGCGGAGATGCCGTCCACCGTCATCAGCGCGCGCGCCGCGGCCAGCGCGAAGTTGCCGCCCGAGCCGATGCCGATCACCTGGTCCTCCGGCTCCAGCACGTCGCCCTGGCCGGTGAGCAGCAGGGAGCGCTTCTCGTCCGCCACGGCCAGCAGGGCTTCCAGCCGGCGCAGGTAGCGGTCGGTGCGCCAGTCCTTGGCGAGCTCGACGCAGGCGCGCTCCAGCTGGTCGGGGAAGCGCTCCAGCTTCGCCTCCAGCCGTTCGAGCAGGGTGAAGGCGTCGGCGGTGGCGCCGGCGAAGCCCGCCAGCACCTTGCCCTGGGCGATGCGGCGCACCTTGCGTGCGTTGCCCTTCACCACCGTCTGGCCCAGCGACACCTGCCCGTCGCCCGCCATGGCGACGCGCCCGTCGCGGCGCACGCACAGGATGGTGGTGCCGTGCCAGCCGAGGGGATCATGCGAATTGGTCATGGGCCGCATGTGGCCCGCGCGCCGCGCCTTCGCAACATCGGCATGGGTGGCATAATGGCGCGGCATGACCCTCCTCTGCTTCACCGACGCCGCCGACGCCCCTGTCCCCCCCTTGCCGCTGCACATCGTGGAGGGCGAGGCATGGCGCGCCATCCCCGGCGCGGAATTCGCCGCCGCCACCGGCTTCGACGCCAAGCCGGGCGCCCACGCGCTGCTCACCGACGGCGCGCGGGTGACCGGCGCCCTGGTGGGCCGCGCCGACGACCCGCGGCGCTACGGCGCGCTGCCGCACG
>JALHNW010000414.1 GCA_022843345.1 Rubritepida sp.
GGTGGTCGCCGCCCGTTCCCACACCCTTGCGCGGGGGCGGGACGAGCGGGCGCTGTCCGTGCTGGTGACGCCCGACCCGGGCTTCGTGCACTGGGCGGCGATGTGCCGCGTGCGCTTCCGCCCGCGCCGGGTGGAGGTGGTGTCCAGCATCGCCGAGGCGGAGGCGATGCTGGCCTCGCCGCTGGATTAAAGGTTCAGCACGTTCTTCGCCAGGATGTTGCGCTGGATCTCGTTGGTCCCGCCGTAGATGCTGGTCGGCCGCGCCTGGATGTAGAGCGCGCCGGGGTTGAGGTTGCGGTTGCCGTCCATCGGCCCCGAAAGCCCGGCATTCTCGCCCGCCACGCGCAGCGCCGTCTCGGTGATGCGCTGGAACAGCTCGGATTGCAGCACCTTGAGCTGCGACACGTCCGCCCCCAGCGGCTGGCCCGCCTTCAGCACGGCGACGTAGCGGCCGTACAGCGCCTTCAGGTCCTCCAGGTCGCAGCGGTGGCGCGCGTATTCGGCCGCGAACAACGGGTCCTCCATCGCGCCCATCCGCTCGGCCAGCAGCTTCAGCCGCCCCAGCGCATAGGCGGATTGGCGCGGCGAGCCGAGGTAGATGCGCTCGAAGGACAGCAGCGCCTTGGCCATGTCCCAGCCCTTGTTGAGCTGGCCCACCAGGTTCTCCTTCGGCACCTTCACGTCGTCGAAGAAGACCTCGGAGAACTCGTCATGCATCTCCAGGTTGATGATGGGGCGCACGGTGATTCCCGGCGTCGCCATGTCCACCAGCAGGAACGAGATGCCCTCCTGCTTCTTGGCCTGCTTGTCGGTGCGGACCAGCAGGAAGATCCAGTTGGCGTCGCCGGCCAGGGTGGTCCAGATCTTCTGGCCGTTCACCACGTAGTGGTCGCCCGCATCCACCGCCTCGGTCCGCAGCGAGGCGAGGTCGGAGCCGCTGTTCGGCTCGGAATAGCCCTGGCACCAGATGTGCTCGCCGCTCAGGATCCTCGGCAGGAAGAACTGCTTCTGCGCCTCGGTGCCGTAGCGGATCACCAGCGGGCCCAGCATGATGATGCCGTGGTCGTTGGTGCGCGCGCAGCCCCAGCGCTCGATCTCCTCCGTCCAGATGATCTGCTTGGCCGGGCTCAGCCCCAGGCCCCCGTATTCCCGCGGCCAGCCGGGGCACAGCCAGCCCTTCTGCGCCAGCGCCATGTACCAGGGCTTGTTCTCCGCCCAGTGCAGCCGCTTCTCGGGGTTGCGGATCCCGGGCGGGTAGTTGGCCTCGATCCAGGCGCGGATGTGGGCGCGGAAGGCGTCGTCGGGGAGGAGGTTCAGGTCCTCGGGCTCACGCCCGGTGATGGCGTTCATGCTCAGCGCCCCTCGAAGGCCGGCTTGCGCTTGCCCAGGAAGGCCTCGCGCCCCTCCCGGTGGTCGGCGGTCGCGAAGAGGGCGGCCTGGAAATCCGCCTCCCGCGCCAGGGCCGCCTCCATCTCGTCGGAGAACCACTGCTTCATGTAGGCGATGGGCAGCGGCGCCTCGGCGGCCAGGATGCGCGCCTTCTCCATCGCCGCGGCCAGCGCCTGCCCCTTGGGTGCCACCGCGTCCACCAGACCGATGCCCAGCGCCTGCGCCCCGGTGTACTGCGTGTGGAACAGCATCATGTCCCGCGCCCGCCCCAGTCCTATCCGCGCCGGTAGCGTCATCGGCAGCGCCAGGTCCGCCATCAAGCCGATCTTGTGGAAGCCCAGCACGAACTTCGCGTCCTCCGCCGCCACCACGTGGTCGCACAGCAGCGCCAGCGAGCAGCCGGCGCCCGCCGCCCAGCCCTCGACCGCGGCGATGATCGGCACGTTGCCCCGCGCCATCAGCCGCACCAGGCGGTGGGTGCGGCGCATCCGCTCCCGCCCCTCCAGCGCCGTCTCCACGTTCATGCCCGAGATGTCGCCGCCCGCCGAGAAGATGCCCTCCGCCCCCGTCAGCACGATGCAGCGCGTGCCGTCGGACTGCGCCTTCTCCAGCAGCGCCTCCATCTCGGTCCGCAGCGGCACGGCCAGGGCGTTGCGCCGCGCCGGGTAGTCCAGCGTCAGCACCAGCACGGCGCCCTCGCGCTCGGATGCGATGCGCATGCGCGGCTGGGTGTCCATGCCGTCCATCACTGATCCTCCATCTCGGGTTCCAGCGCCATGAAGCGCGCGCGGTGCAGGTGGGCGCCGCCATGCAGGGGGGCCAGCACCATGGCGCGGCGCAGGTGCAGCCCCTGGTCGTAGTCGTCGGTGTAGCCGATGCCGCCGTGCAGCTGCAGGCAGGCCTGCTGCACGGCCATCCCCGCCTCGCTGGCCCGCGCCTTGGCGCGCGAGACGTGGGCCGGCGTGCCCGTGCCCTCGTCCAGCAGGAAGGCCGCCTCCTCCACCGCCGCGCGGGCGAGCGAGAGCTGCATCCGCGCATCCGCCGCCTTGTGCTGGAGCGCCTGGAACGAGCCGATCACCGTGCCGAACTGCTTGCGCGTCCGCAGGTAGTCCAGCGTCATGGCGAAGCTGGCCTCCATGCCGCCGAGCAGCTCGGCGGCCGTGGCCAGCGCCGCGCGGTCCAGCGCCGTGGCGATGGCCGCCTCCATCCCGGTGGCGATGGGCGCGGGCAGGGCGCCGCGCGGGCGCACCGTGCCGAAATGCCCGCCATCCTGCCGGCCCGCGCTATCCACCGCCGCATCCTCGCG
>JALHNW010000415.1 GCA_022843345.1 Rubritepida sp.
TCGCACCGTGCAGGGCGCGCTGGCCGCCGGGCTGCGCGGCATCGCCGTGGGCGCGGGCGGCACCATCGTCGCCGACCGCGATCAGGCTTTGCGCGAGGCCGCGGCCGCCAACATCTTCGTCTTCGGAATGGAGGAACCACCCCGATGAGCTTCCGCTACCTGCACACCATGCTGCGCGTGGGCGACCTCGACCGCGCCATCGCCTTCTACACCACCCACCTGGGCATGCGCGAGCTGCGCCGGAACGACGTGCCGGACGGCAAGTACACCCTCGTCTTCCTCGGCTACGGCGACGAGCGCACGGAAACGGTGCTGGAGCTGACCTACAACTACGGCGTCGCCTCCTACGAGATGGGCGGGGCCTTCGGGCACCTGGCGATCGGCGTGCCCGACATATACGCCACCTGCGAGGCGATGCGCGCGGCCGGCGTGAGGATCACGCGCGAGCCGGGGCCGGTGAAGTTCGGCACCACGCTCATCGCCTTCATCGAGGACCCGGACGGCTACAAGATCGAGCTGATCCAGCGGGGGTAGGGCGGATCGCCGCAGGGCGGAATCGCCCGGAGGCGTGAATCCGCCCTCAACAAGGCGTCACCCCTCCAGCCGCACGTTCCCGGCGCGGGCCACCTCGCGCCACTTCGCGATCTCCTCGCGCACGAAGGCGCCGAATTGGGCCGGCGTGCCGGGGTCGGGCACCGCACCCATGGCGATGATGCGCGCGGCCATCGCCTCCTCGCGCAATATCGCACCCACGTCGGCGCTGACGCGGGCGACGATCTCGGCCGGCGTGCCGGCAGGCGCCACCAGCCCGGTCCAGCCCGCGGCCTCGTAGCCGGGGGACAGCGTCTCGGCGATCGTCGGCACCTCGGGCAGCTGCGGCAGGCGGCGCGCGGTGGCGACCGCGATGGCGCGCACGCGTCCGCCCTGGATCTGCGGCAGGGCGCTGGCCACGCTGTCGAACATCAGCGGCACGGTGCCGGCCACCAGGTCCGCCATGCCGGGGCCGGAGCCGCGGTAATGCACGATGTTGAAGCGCATCCCCGTCCGCAACTGCAGCAGCTCGGTCGCCATGTGCTGGGAGGAGGCGGGGCCGGCGGAGGCGATGTTCACCTCGCCGGGCCGGGCGCGCACGCGCGCCGCCATCTCGCGCGGGTCGTTCGTGCCGAAGGAGGGGTGGGCGACCAGCAGCAGCGGCACCATCACCACGTTGGTGATGGCGGCGAAGTCGCGCTCCACCTCGTAGGGCAGGCGGGGCAGGACGGAGGGCAGGATGCCGATGGTCCCCGACGTGCCGGCGCCCAGCACGTAGCCGTCGGGGGCGGAGCGCGCCACCGCCTCCATGCCCGGCGCCCCGGCGCCGCCGCCCCGGTTCTCCACCACCACGCGTTGTGGCCATCGCTGGGACAGCTGGTCGGCCACCAGGCGGGTGAAGATGTCGGCCGCCTGACCCGGTGGGAAGGGCACGATGATGCGAATCGGCTTGTCGGGCCATGCAGACTGGGCCATCGCAGGGGCGGCGAGGGGCAGCGCGAGCGCGGCCCGGCGGGAAATGGATGCCATGGCTTCCTCCTTGGTTGGGGAAAGTCTAGGCTTCGCGGTGTCAACGGGGGAAGCCATGTCGGGCAACGCGATCGAGGTGGCCGTGCTGGCCGGCGACGGCATCGGGCCGGAGGTCACGGAGGCGACGCTGGCGGTGCTGGAGGCGCTGGGGCGGCGCCACGCGCTGGGGTTGCGCTTCACGCCGCACCGGGCCGGCGCCATGGCCTATCGCGACACGGGCACCGACCTGTCGGATGAGGTGTTCCGTGCCTGCGAATCGGCCGATGCCATCCTGCTGGGCGCCATGGGCTGGCCCGGCATCCGCGCGGCCGACGGCACGGAGCTGGCGCCGCAGATCACCCTGCGCCAGCGCCTGGACCTGTATGCCGGCATCCGGCCGATCCGCGCGATCCCCGGCGTGCCCTCGCCGCTCGCCGACCCGCGGGCGGGCTGCATAGACTGCGTGATCCTGCGCGAAAGCACGGAGGGGCTGTTCTGGTCGAAGGACCGCGGCACGGTGACCGACGACTACGTGGAGGAGACGCTGCGGATGACGCGCAGCGTGACCGAGCGCCTGGCCAGGCGCGCCTTCGCGCTGGCGGCCAAGCGCCGCGGGCGGGTGACGCTGGTGGACAAGGCCAACGTGTTCCGCGCCTTCGCCTGGATGCGCGGCATCTTCGCCGAGGAGGCGAAGGCGCACCCCGAGGTGGCCTTCGATGCCGCCTACGTGGACGCCATGGCGCTGGACCTGCTGCGCCGCCCCTGGGAGTTCGACCTGCTGCCGACGGAGAACATGTTCGGCGACATCCTGAGCGACCTGGCGGCCGGGCTGATCGGCGGCATGGGCTTCGCGCCCTCCGCCGACGTCGGCGACGAGCACGCGGTGTTCCAGCCCAGCCACGGCACCGCGCCCGACATCGCCGGCCAGGGCATCGCCAACCCCACCGCGATGATCCTCTCGGCCGCCATGATGCTGGACTGGCTGGGCGAGGCCCCGATGATCGAGGCGGCGGAGGAGCTGCGCCGCGCCGTGGACCGCGCCTTCGCAGACGGGCTGCGCACCCGCGACATCGGCGGCGCGCACGGCACGGCGGAGGCCGGGCGGCGGGTGATCGCCGCCCTCGGCTGAGGCTCAGCGCGCCTCGGCGACGCC
>JALHNW010000416.1 GCA_022843345.1 Rubritepida sp.
AACATCCGCCGCTTCGTGGCCGATCGCACGCAGATGCTGGCCGCCATCGGCCATGACCTGCGCACCCCCATCACCCGGCTGCGCCTGCGCGCCGAGCTGATCGAGGACGAGGCGCTGCGCGGCCGCACCCTGCGCGACCTGGCCGAGATGGAGCGCATGATCGCCGCCACCCTGGCCTTTGCGCGCGACGACGCGACGCAGGAGCAGGCGGTGCCGCTCGACCTCGCCGCGCTGACGCGCACCGTGCTGGACGAGGCGGCGGACGGGCAGGAGGGCGCCGTCACCGCCTATGACGGCCCCGACCACCTGGTGCTGCCGCTGCGCCCGATCGCCGCCAAGCGCGCCATCGCCAACCTGGTGGGCAACGCGCTGCGCTACGGCGGCGCGGCGCGGGCGACGCTGTCGCGCGATGCGCGCCGCGCGGTGCTGGCGGTGGAGGATGACGGCCCCGGCATCCCGGAGGAATCGCTGGACGAGGTGTTCCGCCCCTTCCACCGCCTGGAGGCGAGCCGCAACAGCGAGACCGGCGGCACGGGGCTGGGCCTCACCATCGCGCGCTCCATGGCCCGCGCGCATGGCGGGGAGGTGGCGCTGCGCAACCGCCCAGGCGGCGGGCTGCGGGCGGAGCTGTCGTTGCCCGCCTGAAACCACGCCGGTCCGCGGGCCGTTGTACGATCATGAACAAGCTCCTCATCGCGCCGGCCATCATCGGCGCCGCCCTCATCGGCTCCGCGCATGCCCAGAACATGGGCGTGCCGCAGCCTTCCGCGACCCTCTACGAGGGCCAGCCGGCCCTGGCGCCGATGCCGCCCGTCGCACCCATGGCGATGCCCGCGCCGGCGATGACCGCGCCGGCCGCGATGGACCGCGCCTCCTACGACGCGCTGCGCGAGCAGGAGCGCCGGGCCTGGGAGCGCGAGCGGGCCGAGCTGATCCGCCAGGGCCACGGCGTGCCGTCGAACCGGCGCCAGTAGCCATGCGCCCGGTCATCCTCGCCGCCGCCGTGGCGCTGGGCCTGGCGGCCCCCGTGGCCCAGGCGCAGGACCTGGGCACGATCATCCAGCAGCTGGCGCCGGGGCTCGTCCCGCAGGCGCACCCTGACGACCAGAACCGCAACGGCGTGCCCGACTGGGAGGAGAACCGCCGCTTCGTGGACCGCGACCGCGACGGCGTGGACGACCGCGACGAGCGGCGGGCCCGGCGGCGCGACCGCGACGGCGACGGCATCCCCGACAACGCCGAGCGTCGCGCGTACCGCGACCACGAGCAGCGCCTGGCCGAGCGCGAGCGCCAGCTGGAATGGCAGCGCCGCGAACTGGAGCGCGAGCGGCGGGATCTGGACCGCCGCTGGTAAGCCGGGCACACCTCCCGCATGGCCGCGGCGGCCATGCGGAGGATCCCCTGCCATGGCCCTGAAGGCCGCCATCATTCCCGTCACGGCCTTCGGCCAGAACTGTTCCCTGTTCTGGGATGACGGCGCGCGCGAGGCCACGGTGGTGGACCCGGGCGGCGACGTGGACACCATCATCGCGGCCCTGGAGGCCGACGGCGTCGCGCTCGCGCAGATCCTTCTCACCCACGGCCACATCGACCATGCCGGCGGTGCGGCCGAGCTGAAGGAGCGCGCCGGCGGCGTGCCCATCATCGGCCCGCACCGCGCCGACGCCATGCTGCTGGACCACCTGGAGCAGCAGGGCAGCGCCTACGGCATCCACGGCGCGCGCAACGTCTCGCCGGACCGCTGGCTGGAGGAGGGCGAGGAGGTGGAGATCGCCGGCATCGCCTTCGGCGTGCTGCACTGCCCGGGGCATTCGCCGGGCAGCGTCGTCTTCGCCTCAGGCGCGCTGCGCTTCGCCATCGTGGGCGACGTGCTGTTCCAGGGCTCGATCGGGCGGACCGACTTCCCCTATGGCGACCACGACGCCTTGATCGAGGCCATCGCCACGAAGCTGCTGCCGCTGGGCGACGACATGCGCTTCATCTGCGGCCACGGCCCCGGCAGCGACTTCGGCACCGAGCGGCGCACCAACCCCTTCCTGCAGGGCTGAGGCGCTACCCCGCCGCCTTGCGCGCCGGCCCCGTGGCCGCGATGGCGGCCAGCGCCGCCGCGGCCACGGCGAGCGGCAGGAAGGACACCCACAGCACCGTGTTCCAGCCATAGGCCGTCAGCAGCCCGCCCGAGGAGAGCGAGCCGACCGCCATGGTGCCGAAGACGACGAAGTCGTTGAAGGACTGCACGCGGGTGCGCTCCTCCGGCCGGTGGCAATCCAGCACCATGGCCGAGGCGCCGACGAAGCCGAAGTTCCAGCCCACGCCCAGCAGCGCCAGCATCGCCCAGAAATGCCCGACCTCCAGCCCCATCAGCCCGACCGCCGCGGCGAGGCCGGTCAGCGCCATGCCGGCGGCCACGACGGGGCGCGCGCCGAAGCGGGTGATGAGGTGGCCGGTGAAGAAGCTGGGCGCGTACATGGCGATGACGTGCCACTGCAGGCCGAGGTTGGCCGATTCCTGCGACAGCCCGCACAGCCGCATCGCCAGCGGCGCCGCGGTCATGAGGAAGTTCATGAGCATGTAGGAGACGACGCCGCAGGTGACGGCCACCAGGAAGCGCGGCTGGCGCGCGATCTCGCCCAGCGGGCGGCCGCCGGCGATCTCGGCCACCGCGGGGCGCGGCAGCCGCACGCCCAGCAGC
>JALHNW010000417.1 GCA_022843345.1 Rubritepida sp.
CTGCCATCCCCCGGCCGGGCGGGCGCCTCAGCCGTTCAGCGCCGCGCCGCCCTGGCGAGCAGCTTCGCGGCGGCGCTGGAGCTGGTGCGGCAGGGCGAGGCCGCGGTGCGCCAGGACGCGGAATTCGGGCGGATCACCCTGGCCAGGGAGGCGCCGACCTGTCAGGAAACTTGACACCAGACGAGGGCATGGAAAAAATTGCCCGGTTTTCAGCATCTTATAACCTGGCATGGTCTTTGCTTCCCCCCATCACGGCTTCGCCCATTCGGTGTGGGCCTACCTTTCGGATGGAGGACATCATGCGTCACTTGAAGTACACCCTGGCCGCCGCCGCCCTCGCCGTCGGCCTGTCCGGCGCCGCCCAGGCCGCGCTGACCCCGATCACCACGCCGCCGGTCGCCAGCGGGCCCTTCACCGTGGTCTTTGCCTTCGCCGACGCCGCCGACATCAGCGACCTCGCCTTCTCGCAGGGCGGCCCCGAGACGGTGCTGATCACCAACAACGGCCCGACGGCCGACCCGATCGGCTTCACCGTGACCGCCGGCATGGCCGGCACGGTGAACTTCATCCTGGAGAACATCACGGAGGGCTACTCCTTCACCGCCGGCGTCGTTGACCCGGTGGACGGGCGCCAGCACGCCGTGACGACGACCAACTTCGCCGACTTCGGCGTGGGCCCGCTGTCGCCCGCCGCCGCCGCCGCCATCGCGACGCGCCCGGGCGGCATCTTCATCGGCTTCGAGGACGAGCGCGGCGGCGACTACGACTTCAACGACCTGATCTACTACTTCACCTCGGTCCGCATCGTGGACGCCCCGGCCCCCGCGGCGCTCGGCCTCTTCGGCCTGGGCCTGCTGGGCCTCGGCCTCATGCGCCGCAAGGCCTGATCCACGCCACGGCGTGACGTGAGAGGGGGGCGCCCGGGAAACCGGGCGCCCCTTTTTCGTGCCGTCAGGCGCAGCCCGGCTGGCGCGCCGGGATGCGCGGCATCCCCTTGGGCACGATGTTCACCTGCGCGTTCATCACGTGGTACTGCGGCGTGACGAAGGGCGCGTCCGAGTTCATCAGCCACAGGTAGGCCTCGCGCGCCCGCTCGTCGCCCAGCGTCTCGGTGATCTGCGCCAGGGATTGCAGCGCCCAGCGCGAGAAGTCGGCCCGGCTGTGCCGCCAGGTGCCGCGCGCGTCGAAGTCCCGCGCGCGCGTCACCTCGGCGATCTCGGCCCAGGAGCGCAGCGGCGGCGCCCCGCGCGGGATCGGCGGCGCCTGGGTGATGGCCAGCAGCCCCGTCACCGCGTCCTGCCGCGGGAAGCCCTTGTCCTCGGCGAAGAAGCGGCCGACCAGGAAGTTCGACATCCAGCGCAGGCAGTGGCGCGCATCCTCGTTGCCGCGCCGCGCCGCCATCGCCACGGTGGAGGCGAAGTAGTCCTGCTGCCAGGGCGGCATGGTGCCCGGCGTGCCGTAGGAGCCGGGCATCCAGCCGAAGGACTCTCCCTGCATCCGCGTCCATTCGGGCAGCTTGTTGCGCATCCACAGCCAGTTGGTCGCCGCCACCGCGCGCAGGTAGTCGCCCGTCGGGTCGCCCTGGGGGGTGACCCAGGCGGCGTTCTCCACCTGGCGCATCGCCCAGGCATGGGTGCGGTTCTGGTTGTCGTTGAGGATGATGACGTCGTCCAGCAGCGCGCCCGGCCCGGCGGGGCGGCGCATCGCCGGCCAGTTGTTGAGGATGTTCCACACCCCCTGCGCCAGCACCTGGTCCAGGAAGGCGCGCCGCCCGGTCAGCAGGTAGGGCAGGAAGGCCAGGTCGGGCTGGTGCGAGCGCGTGGGGCCCCAGCCCGTGCTCCAGTCCTGCCGCTGCAGCAGCGAGCGCGGGGGCGCGCCGCCGCGCGGGTCGGTCCAGAATTGCGGCCAGGCGCGGGTGTCCATCCAGGCGGCCGGGCGGTTGGCCGTCCCGGGGTCCCAGAAGTGCCAGGGCACGGCGCCCGCCGCCTCCGCCTGGCCCAGCGCCACCGCGGCCACCCGCCGGTCGGCCGAGCACAGCCATTGCGCCTGCCAGCCGGTCAGCGGGCCGATGTCCAGCCGCCCGCCCGCCTGGCCCATGGAGATGGTGATGAGGCGCCGGTTGAACGGCACCTCCCATTCCGGCTCGGCCACCACGCGGGCCATGTGCTCCAGGTGGCGCACCTCCACCCCCGTGCTCTGGTCGTAGCGCGGGATGGCGGCGGTGTCGGCCAGGTGGTTCGCGTCCTGCCGCACGAAGGGCGCCACCGGGGCCGGCGCCCCGCCCGGCCGCGCGCCGCGGATCCGGCCGAAGCCGGTGTACTGCACCTGCTTGGGGATCTCCGCCTCCAGCGCCGGGCGGCCGTCCAGCAGCAGGCGCATGCGGTAGGCCGCCGTGCCGCCATCGGGGCGCATGGCGATGTCGTTGCGCAGCCAGGCATCCACCCAGAGCGTGCCATCCGCCCGCACCGCCATGTCCGCCACCAGGCGCATGGAGGCGACGCCGCCCACCGCGGTGGCGGGGACGGGCATCATCAGCCGCTCCTGCACCGCCAGCGGGCCGGATTGCCACCCTCGCGCCTCGCGCCGCGCCCGCCACGCATCCAGCAGGTCCACGCGCCAGGGCTCGCCGCCTTCCAGGGGCATGACCTCCAGCACCGCCGCCCGCCCGGCCAGCGCGGCGGCGAGGTCGA
>JALHNW010000418.1 GCA_022843345.1 Rubritepida sp.
GGACCCGGTTGGGTCCTGGGTTGGGGCGGCACCGGCCGCCAGCGATAGGCCCCCCGGATACAGGTCCGCCGAAATGCCGGGCAGCGACGGCGAGCTCCGCCAAGAACCGCGCCGTCGCCACCCTCACCAGGACGATCCCCTTCCGGAGACCACCATGGCACCCGCGACTCTCATCATGCCCGCCGCGCACGCAAGCGGCCCGCCCATCGCCCTCCCGCCCGCGACCAGCCTGGCGCACCACACCGTGCTCGCGCTCGATCTCGGCACCACCACCGGCTGGGCGCTGCGCGGCCAGGACGGCAGCATCACCTCGGGGACCATGACGTTCCGCCCCAGCCGCTTCGAAGGCGGCGGGATGCGCTTCCTGCGCTTCCGCGGCTGGCTGGCTGAGGTCGCCGCGCTGTCCGGCGGGGTGGCGCGGATCGTGTTCGAGGAAGTGCGCGCGCATGCCGGCACCGATGCGGCGCACATCTACGGCGGCTTTCTCGCCCACCTCTCCGCCTGGTGCGAGGAGCGGAGCATCGCCTACCAGGGCGTGCCCGTGGCCACGATCAAGCGCTTCGTCACCGGCAAGGGCAACGCTGACAAGGCGAAGATGGTCGCCGCCATCCAGGCTCGCGGCTTCGCGCCGGCCGACGACAACGAGGCGGATGCCATCGCCCTTCTGCTTTGGGCCACCGACCCGACGGGAGGCCGCGCATGAGCATGCACGGCGCACCACTGCCGCCCCGGTCCTGCCTCGACCGCGGCACGCGCAGCCCGACCAACGACAGCGAGGTGAACGCCATGCGCGCCGCCGCTTGGCATCGGCACGGCGTGGCGGCGCTGCCTGTCGCCGACATCACGGACGACTGGCTCCGCCAGGCCATCATCAACGAAGCCAATCGGCGCTGGGGGCGTCGCAACCGGGAGAACCATCATGGCCGGTAAGCGCAAGACCAAGGCATCGAAGGCGAAGCAGGACGACGTGGCGAAGCCCTCGAAGTGGCGGCTGCAGCATGGTGGCTTTTCGGAGCCGGTCCGCGAGGAGGATCCCGAGACCGGCACGCCCGTGCAGCATCGCCGCGCCGTGGACACGCTGGGCATGATGCTGGCCAGTGGCAGCATCACGCCGCAGATGCACGAAGCGGGTGAGATCTTCCGCGGGCTGTTCCGCGCCGCCTGCTTCGACAGCATGTCGACGTCGCAGATCATGCGCATCCCAGGCACGCGCGTCGACACGCTCTCGACGATGCAGGTGGAGGCACGGCGCCGCGTCGCTGCGGCGCTCGATGCGCTGGGGGGGCCGGACAGCCCCTGCGGCTCCTGCGCGTGGTTTGTCGTCGGCCTGGAGTTCTCGGTCCGCGAGTGGTCGATGCGTCAGGGCTGGGCCGGACGGACGGTGCACGGTCCAGTGGGACAGGGCATCCTGGTTGGGTCCCTCGGCATTCTCGCCGTGCACTTCGGGCTGATGCCACGAGCGAGGGCGGCGTGACGCAGGATGATCGGGGCGGTCATCATCGCCCCGATCACGCTGTTACAATTCACCCCGTAGCGGCTCCGAAATCGATAAGGCTAGAAGCAAGACACGTAGAGAAGGTGCGAGAGCGCCGCGGCTGAGCAGCCACGCTGCGGCTCAATCGAGACAGTGGCTCTCGAGCCGCAGGGTCCTTCCTGGCCCCGCTGTATGCGGGGGGCGGAAGCGCGCAACATTCCTAGCGCCAGGCTATTTTTCCAGGTTGCCACAGCGCCGCGTTGCCAGCCTCGCCGGGCGGCACCTTTCACCGCCAACATTGATTTCAGCAGGTGCGCATGCCCCAGGCTCCATGGTCTGCGAGCGCCGTTGAGGCGCGCGCGGTCGCCTCCCTGCTGCCCTATGCCGGCAATGCGCGCACGCATTCCGCCGAGCAGGTGGCGCAGATCGCAGCCAGTATCCTCGAGTTCGGTTTCGTGGCGCCTGTGCTGGTCGACGAGCACGGCGAGATCATCGCCGGCCATGGCAGGCTGCAAGCCGCCAAATCCCTGGGCCTGGAGACGGTCCCCACCATCACCCGGGCCGGCCTGACCGATGCGCAGAAGGCCGCTTACCGACTGGCGGACAATCGCATCGCGCTGAACGCCGGCTGGGACGAGGCACTGCTCGCCGCAGAGGTGGCGAAGCTGCAGGAGATGGGCGGTCTCGATCTGGCGCTCACCGGTTTCGATGCCGGTGAGCTCGATCGGCTGCTGGCCGGCATGGAGCCGGTGGCAACGGACCCTGGCAACGGTACCCTTGCCAGCCCGGCCGTTGCCAGCGCCGACGCCCCTGGCAACGAGGCGCCCGCGGAGGATCCGGCAGACGCCGAACCGGAGCCGCCGCGCCAGGCCGTCACCCGCCCCGGCGACCTCTGGCTGCTCGGCGAGCATCGCCTGCTGTGCGGCGACAGCACCGACGCTGTGTCGGTCGCGCGGGTGATGGGCGAGGACCGCGCGGCGCTGCTGTTCACCTCCCCGCCCTATGGGAACCAGCGCGACTACACCACCGGTGGCGGCACGGATTGGGATGCCCTGATGCAGGGCGTGTTCCAGCACCTCGACCTGGCTATGCGCCCGGACGGCCAGGTGCTGGTGAACCTCGGCCTTATCCACCGCGACAGCGAATGGATCCCCTATTGGTCGGGCTGGCTCGACTGGATGCGTGCCCGGGGCTG
>JALHNW010000419.1 GCA_022843345.1 Rubritepida sp.
GGTCGTCGGCCGCCACCTCGGCGAAGGCGGCGTCCGCGTCGGGGAAGTGGCAGATCAGCGGGTTGAAGTGCGGCCGCCCCTTGGCCGCGAAGATGCCGGCCACCGCCCGATCGTTGCGCGCGTCGGCGCCCAGGCCGTAGACGGTCTCGGTGGCGAAGGCGACGAGTTCGCCCGCGCGCAGCAGCGCCGCGGCCTCGGCGGGGTCGTGCAGCAGGCGCGTCACGCCCGCCGGCCCAGCGCGACGAACCCCCCCTGCCGGTAGCCCGGCTTGCCATGCCGCAGCCGCCGGCCGGCGGGGTCCAGCACCGCGCCGCCCGCCCCTTCCAGGATCGCCTGGCCGGGTGCGACGTCCCATTCCATCATCGTGCCGTTGAGCCGCGGCGAGACGTCGGCCTCGCCCGCCGCGATGCGCGCGAACTTCAGCGCCGAGCCGACGCGGCGCACCTCGCGCACCGTCATGCCGCGGCAGAATTCCTCCGTCGCCGCGGCGTCGCGGTGCGAGACGCTGTCCACCACCACCAGCCCGTCCGCGGGCGGCAGGCGGGCGGCGATGGGGCGGCGGGTGCCGTCCGGCGCTTCCGTCCACGCGCCGATCCCCGGCCCGCCGGCATGGACCAGGCCGCACGCCGCCTCGGCCAGCACGCCCAGCACGGGGAAGCCGTCCTCCACCAGCGCGATGCAGGCGCAGAACTCGTCCCGCCCGGCGGCGAATTCGCGGGTGCCGTCCAGCGGGTCCACCAGCCAGAAGCGCGCGGCGGGCGCGGGCGGCTCGCAGCCCTCGCAGGCCTCCTCCGCCACCACGGGGATGGCGGGGAAGCGGTGCAGCAGGCCTTCGGTGATGATGGTCTCGGCCAGGCGGTCGGCGGCCGTCACCGGGCTGCGGTCGCTCTTGCGCTCCACCGCGAAGCCAGCGCGGCGCACCGCCATGATGGCCTCCCCGGCCTCCCGCGACAGCGCCGCCATCACGTCCAGCATCGCAGCATGATCCATCCGCGCGCTCCTACCCCCCTCCCCCACATGACGCAACGCGAGGCAGCGCGTAGTCTGCGCGCCGACGCATCACGGATCGGGACTCGCCATGCTGGACATCGCCTTCACCAAGCCTGCCCTGCCCAAGGCCGGCGCGCTGGTGCTGCCCCTCTTCGAGGGGGCGGCGCCCGAGGGCCAGGCGGCGGCGCTGGACGCGGCCAGCGGCGGCGCCATCACTCGCGCCATCGCGGCCGCCGAGTTCAAGGGCCGCAAGGGCCAGTCCGTGGTGCTGTTCGCCCCCGTCGCCGGGCTCGCGCGCGTGGTCGTTGCGGGCCTCGGCGCGCGCGAGGGCTTCAAGGCCGAGGATGCCGGCGGCGCCCTGGTGCCCCATCTGTCCAAGGACGCCACGGCCACCGTGATGGCCGAGGGCCTCACGGGGGCCGAGGCCGCGCAGATGGCCATGGGCGCGCTGCTGCGCTCCTGGCGCTTCGACCGCTACCGCACCACGGAGAAGGCGGAGGACAAGCCCCGGCTCGCCAAGCTGTCCTTCGCCACCGCCGATTCGGGCGGCGCCAAGGCCGCCTTCGCCGCGCTGAAGCCGGTGGCCGACGGCGTGTTCCTGGCGCGCGAGCTGGTGGCGGAGCCGGCCAACATCCTCACCCCCGCCGTCCTGGCCGACCGCTGCCGTGCGCTGGAGAAGCTGGGCGTGGAGGTCGAGATCCTGGGGCCCAGGGAGATGCGCAAGCTGGGCTTCGGCGCCCTGCTGGGCGTGGCCCAGGGCAGCATCAACGAGGCGCGCACGGTGGTGATGCGCTGGAACGGCGCTGGCGGAAGGAAGGGCGGCAAGCCGCTCGCCCTCATCGGCAAGGGCGTGACCTTCGACACCGGCGGCATCTCCATCAAGCCCGCGGCGGGCATGGAGGACATGAAGTGGGACATGGCCGGCGCGGGTGCCGTGATCGGCGCCATGGCCGCGCTCGCCGGGCGCAAGGCCCGCGCCGACGTGGTGGGCATCGTGGGGCTGGTGGAGAACATGCCCGGCCACAACGCCCAGCGGCCCGGCGACGTGGTGACCTCCGCCTCCGGCCAGACCATCGAGGTGATCAACACCGACGCCGAGGGCCGGCTGGTGCTGGCCGACATCATCCATTACGCGATCGAGCGGTTCGACCCCTCCGCGATGGTGGACCTCGCCACGCTGACGGGGGCCATCATCATCGCGCTGGGCCATGAGCATGCCGGCCTGTTCTCCAACGACGACGCCTTGTCGGCGAAGCTGGAGGCGGCGGGGCGCGCCACCGGCGAGCTGGTGTGGCGCATGCCGATGGGCGAGGCCTACGACAAGCAGCTGAAGTCCGACATCGCCGACATGAAGAACGTGTCCGGCCGGCCCGGCTCCTCCATCACGGCGGCGCACTTCATCGGCCGCTTCGTGCAGGGCCGTCCCTGGGCGCACCTGGACATCGCCGGCACGGCCTGGAGCAGCAAGGACACCGCCACCTGCCCCAAGGGCGCCACCGCCTTCGGCGTGCGCCTGCTCGACCGCCTGGTGGCCGAGCACCACGAGGCCTGATGCGCCTCCGCCGCCGCCTCTCGGACGGCGCGCACCTCCTGCGCCCGGACCCCGCGCTGCCCCGCGGCGAGGTGCGGCGCGAGGGTGCGCTGACCCGCATCGGCGCGGCGGGGGTGGCGGGCG
>JALHNW010000420.1 GCA_022843345.1 Rubritepida sp.
GGCGCTGGACGGTCGCCTACACCAACGCCGCCGTCGGGCCGGCGCTCGCCGAGCAGGCCGCCACCGCCGAGGAAGGCCGCCGCGCCATGGCGCGCAGCCACCCGCTGGTGCTGGCGATCATGGACGTGTTCCCCGGCGCGAAGTTGGAGGCGGTGCGCGACGCCGGCACCGATGCCTACGGGCTGAAGCCCGTGGCGGAGGAGGAGCCCGACGACCTGCCGGACTTCGCCCCGCCCGATGCCGAGCCCGTTGATTTCCCCGAGGAGGACTGAGCGTGAAGAACCTGGGCAACATGCTGAAGCAGGCGCAGCAGATGCAGTCGCGCATGCAGGAGATGCAGGCCAAGCTGGAGGCCACCGAGGTCGAGGGCCAGGCCGGCGCCGGCATGGTCCGCGTGCGCCTGACCGGCAAGGGCGACCTGCGGCGGGTGACCATAGACCCCTCGCTGATGGCGGCCGACGAGCGCGAGGTGCTGGAGGACCTGCTGGTCGCCGCCCATGCCGACGCCAAGCAGAAGGTGGAGGGCATGATGGCCGAGGAGATGCAGAAGGCCACCGCCGGCATGGCGCTGCCGCCCGGGCTCAAGCTGCCCTTCTAGAATCCCCACCGCAGTTTTTCCTGCGCTGCGCTGCGGAAAAACCGCGGCGGGGACCCCATGTGAAGGGTCTTCATCCTGGCGGCTTCGGCTCATCCCTCCACGGCAAGGCCGCGGAGGGGCATCCGCGCCGCGCACGAGGCCGCATGCGTCCGAACACCGATCCCGTCGAGCACCTGATCGCCCTGCTGTCGCGCATCCCCGGGCTGGGGCGGCGCTCGGCGCGGCGGGCGGCGCTGCGGATGCTGTCCGACCCCCAGGCGCGGATGCTGCCCCTGGCCGAGGCGCTGCGCGCGGCGGCCGAGGCGGTGCGCCCCTGCGCCACCTGCGGCAACCTGGACAGCCGCGACCCCTGCCTGGTCTGCGCGGACCCCACGCGCGACAAGGGGCTGATCTGCGTGGTGGAGGGCGTGGCCGACCTCTGGGCGCTGGAGCGCGCGCACGCCCATGGCGGCACCTACCACGTGCTGGGCGGCACGCTGTCCGCCCTGGCCGGCACGGGGCCGGAGGACCTGTCGGTCGCGCCCCTGCTGCGCCGGGCGGCGGAGGCGCGGGAGGTGATCCTGGCCCTGCCCGCGACGGTGGAGGGCGCCAGCACGGCGCACTACCTCCAGGACCGGCTGGCGCCCTCGGGCGTGGCGGTGACGCGGCTGGCGCAGGGCGTGCCCATCGGCGGCGCGCTGGACGTGCTGGATGACGGGACGCTGGCGGCGGCGCTGAAGGCGCGGCGCTGAAGTCTGGAGGGCGGATTCACGCCTCCGGGCCATGCGGCCCTGCGGCGATCCGGCCTCGCGTGTCTGGAGGGCGGATTCACGCCTCCGGGCCATGCGGCCCTGCGGCGATCCGGCCTCGCGTGTCTGGAGGGCGGATTCACGCCTCCGGGCCGTGCGGCCCTGCGGCGATCCGGCCTCAGCCGTCCGAGCGCGGCACCCAGGGAAGCTGGGCCACCTCGATGCCCTCGTCGCGCAGCGCCTCCGTCTCGGCCTCGCTGGCTTCGCCGTAGATGCCGCGCTCGTCCACCTCGCCCCTGGCGATGCGCCGCGCCTCATCGGCGAATTTCGGGCCGACGTAGTCGCAGTTCTTCTCCACCTCGGCGCGCATGCGTTGCAGCAGGGCCAGCACCTGGGCGGGAATCGGGCCGCCGGCCACGGGCGCCTGGGGGGGCGGGGCGGGAGTGGCGGGCACGGCCTCGCCACGCCCCTTCACGCCTGGCGCCTTGGCGATGGCGGGCGCCATCAGCGCCTTCTGGACATGGGCATCGCCGCAGGCCGGGCATTCGACGAGCCTGGCCGCGGCCATGCGGTCATAGGCCGCGCCGTCCTTGAACCAGCTCTCGAATTCGTGGGCGTTGGCGCAACGCAGCGCGAAGCGGATCATGACACTCCCAAGATAGGCTGGCACTCGCGAATGTCGAGTGCCAGGGGAGCGGTCACGCCAGCAACGCGTCCAGCTTGCCCGCCCGCTCCAACGCCGCCAGGTCGTCCGAGCCGCCGATCGCCTGCCCGTTGATGAAGATCTGCGGCACGCTGGTGCGGCCGCCGGAGCGCTGCGCCGCCTCCTCCCGCTTCTTCGAGCCGCTGGGGGCGTCATGCTCCACGTAGGCGACGCCCTTCTTGTCCAGCAGCGCCTTCGCGCGGGCGCAGTAGGGGCACCAGAGGCTGGTGTAGATCTCGATCTCGGCCATGCCCGCGATAACGCCGCAGCGGGCCGCCGGTCGTCAAGTGAGCGCGCCGTGCCGCAACATGGCGAAGGCCAGCATCGCCAGCGCGACGAGGCCGGCCGAAGCGCCGAGGGCGATGCCGGTGCATTCGCGCGCCACGGCGCGCGCATGGGTGGCCGAGCGGGACATGGGGGGAAATCCTTCTGCGACGCCGCCAGCATCGCAGCGCGGCCTTTCCCGAAGGTTACGATTCCAGCCGCGGATCGGGCACGCGTGCGGCGGCCAGCACCGACACCTCGCGCGCGCCGGCCTCCAGCAGGGCGCGGGCGCGGGCATCGGCGTTGGCGCCGCTGGTCAGCACGTCGTCCACCAGCAGCAGGCGCTTCCCCGCGATGCGCGCGACGCGGCG
>JALHNW010000421.1 GCA_022843345.1 Rubritepida sp.
GGATGCCCAGCGTGCCGCCCACCGCGACCGTGCCGGTGGCGAAGCCGGGGTCGTAGCCGTAGCGCTTCAGCTCGGGCAGGGCGGCGCGGCCGAAGGTGGCGGTGGTGGCCACGCTGCTGCCGCAAACCGCGCCGAAGGCGGCGCAGGCGCCGATCACCCCCATCGCCATGCCGCCGGGCCGGCGGCCGACCAGGGCATTGGCGGCGGTGAACAGGTCCCGCGCCAGGCCCCCGCGCTCGGCCAGGGCGCCCATGAGGATGAAGAGCGGGATGACGGAGAGCGTGTAGTTGGCGAAGAGGTGGTAGGGCGTGGTCTTGAGGTAGTTGAACAGCGCGTTCGCATCCAGGATGTGCACGTACCCCGCCGCCCCCACCAGCAGCATCGCCAGCGCGATGGGCGCGCGCAGCGCGATCAGGGCCAGCAGCGCGGCGAAGCCGGTCGCCGCCAGCACGAATTCCGGGGCCATCAGGATGCCTTCAGCAGACGGGGGATGGCGCGCAGCGCGCAGAGGCCGGTGAGGGCGAAGCACAGCGCCCCGATGGCGATGGCCCACCAGAAGGGCAGCGCCAGCAGCCCGATGGTGCGCGTGCCCGAGGCCAGCGTGTCCAGCGCGCCGCGCGCCATGCGCTCGGCGAGGAGCAGCGCCGTGGCGGCCCAGGCCAGCGACCAGACGGCGTCCATCGCGCCCGTCACGCGCGCGGGCAGCCAGGACGTCAGGCTGTCCACCATGATGTTGGAGCCCCTCGCCGTGCCCCAGGCCAGGAAGCCCAGCACGGCGAGGCCGGAGCCGATGGACACCAGCTCGAAGTCGCCCTTCACCGGCTGGCTGGTGATCCAGCGCAGCAGGACGGAGACGGTGGTCAGCGCGGCCGCGGCCAGCAACGCCGCGCCGCCCGCCAGGGCCATGAGGCGGGCGGCGCGGTGCATCCCCTCAGGCGACGCCCTGGCCGTGCTGCGCCACCAGGGCGCGGGCGCGTTCCAGCAGGGCGGCGCCGTTGACGTTGCGCTCGGCGGTGGTGCGGACCCAGTTGTCGATCACCGGCTGGGTCTGGCGCTGCCAGCGCGCCACCTCCTCGGCCGGAAGCTCGACGATCTGGTTGCCGCGCCGGCGCACCATCTCCTCCACCGGGGCGGCCTGGTCGTCCCACGCGCGGGCGGCCATCGTGGCGGCGGCCTGGCCGGAATTGGCGTCCAGCACGCGCTTCAGCTCGGCGGGCAGGCCCTCGTAGCGCGCCTTGTTCATGGCGAGCACGAAGGAGGCGGTGTAGAAGGTGGGCGAGCCCGCGATCTCCGTGTGGTGGCGCACCATCTCCTGCAGGCGGATGGCGGGCACGACCTCCCAGGGGACCAGGGCGCCGTCTATGACGCCGCTGTTCATCGCCTCGGGCACCTGGGGCACGGGCATGCCGACCGGGGCGGCGCCCAGCGCGCGCAGGGCCTCGCCGGCCTGGCGGGTGGGGAAGCGCAGCTTGAGGCCGGCCATGTCCTCCAGCCGGCGGATCTCGCGCCGCGCGTGGATCACGCCCGCGTCGTGCGCCCAGGCGGTGATGATGTGCGTCTCCCCGAATTCGCGCGCGAAGCTTTCGTCGTGGAGCTGCTGCGTCACGCGCGCGTTCACGCTCGCGCGCTTGTGGGCGACGAAGGGCAGCTCGATCACCTCGATGGAGGGGAAGCGGCCGGGGGTGTTGCCGGGCAGCGTCCAGACGATGTCCACCACGCCGTCGCGCGCCTGGTCGTAGAGCTGGGGCGGCGCCCCGCCGAGCTGGAGCGAGGGGAAGATCTGCACGCGCAGCCGGTTCTGCGATTCGGCGGCGACCTTGGCGGCCCAGGGCTGCAGGAAGTGGCGGTGCACGTTGGACACGGCGGGCAGGAAGTGGTGCAGCCGCAGCGTCACCTCCTGCGCGGAGGCCGGGCGGACCAGCGCGGGGGCGGCGAGCGCGCCGAGCAGCAGCGCGCGGCGGTGGGTGGTGGACATGGGGACTCCCTGGGCTTCGTTGTTGCACCCCTTATGGCGGGGCGCGGCCCTTCCTTTCAAGCGGCGCGCGCCGCAGGATGGCCCGGTGAGCGCGAAACCCCGCTGGCTGCCCCTGGCACCCTTCCTGTTCGTGCTGCTGTGGTCGGGCGGGTTCTCCGCGGTGGCGGCGGCGCTGCCGCATGCCGAGGCGCTGACGATCCAGGTGCTGCGCTACGGCTGCGTGGTCGCGATCCTGCTGCCCGTGTGGCTGGTGCTGCGCCCGGCATGGCCGCCCCGCGCCGCGATGGGGCACCTGCTGCGGATGGGGCTGCTGGTGCAGTTCGGCTACTTCGCCGCGATGAACCTGGCGCAGCAGCACGGCATGGGGCCGGGGGCGGTTGCGCTGGTGATCGGGTTGCAGCCGGTGCTGGTGGCGCTGCTGGCCCCTTCCGTGTGCGGCGACGCGCCGGTGGGCGGGCGCGGCTGGGCGGGATTGGCGCTGGGCGTGCTGGGGGCGGGGATGGTGATCGCCTCGGGCTCGGGCGTCTCCGCCGGGGGGTGGCTGGGGGTGGGGTTCGCGCTGGCGGCGTTGGCGCTGATGGCCGCGGGCGCGCTGCTGGAGCGGCGCGGCGGCCATCGGGTGCACCTGGTCACCGCCAACCTGGTGATGTGCGCGGTGGGGCTGGTGGCGACGCTGCCGCTGG
>JALHNW010000422.1 GCA_022843345.1 Rubritepida sp.
GGAACCCGAGGGGCCGTAACCCTTCCACTGCGCGGATGCCGCTTCGCTGAATTGATGGAGCCGCACATGCCGGCGAACGTCTCCGCGCCGGCGGAGCGCGTGGCCTCGCAGCGCGAGGTGGCGCGCCGGCTCGGCATCTCGCACACCGCGCTGCAGAAGGCCGCGCAGGCTGGCCGCATCGCGCAGGAGCCGGGTGGCGGCTGGAACGTCGAGAAGGTCCGCGCCAGCCTCGCGGCCAGCAGCGATCCGGCCCGCAAGACGGCGGCCATGGTGGCGCCGATATCGGTACAGCCTTCGCCACCGCCGGCCGCGCCGCGGCCGGCATTCGTCGCCCCGCCCATGCCGGAGCCGCTGCCCACACCCTCCGCCGGCGGCAGCAGCTTCCACAACGCCCGCACCGCCAACGAGATGCTCAAGGCGCAGGAGCGCAAGCTCCGGCTCGATGAGCGTCGCGGGCAGCTGGTCGAGAAGGCCCGCGCGCTCATGCTGGTGCACCGGCTCGCCAAGGAGGAGCGCGATGCCATCCTGGCCTGGCCGGCCCGTATCGCCGCCGAGCTGGCGGCCGAACTCGGCGTCGACGCGCATCGGCTGCAGACGCTGATGGATGCCAGGCTTCGGCAGCACCTGGCCGAGCGCAACGACGTCCGCGTGGCGGTCACATGATGACCGGCGAACAGATCATCGGCGAGCTCGGCAACTTCGACGGCGCCGCCGAGATCCTGCAGGCCTGGCGCGACGGCATGGCGCCCGAGCCCGCCCTGCTCGTCTCCGACTGGGCCGACAAGCACCGCATGCTCGGCTCCCGCGGCAGCGCCGAGCCCGGCCCGTGGCGCACCAACCGCACGCCCTATCTGCGCGACGTAATGGATGCTCTCTCGCCAGCACACCCCGCACGGCGCGTCGTCTTCATGAAGGGCGCGCAGGTCGGAGGTACGGAGTGCGGCAATAATTGGATTGGCTACGTCATCCACCATGCGCCCGGCCCGATGCTGGCGGTGCAGCCCACCACCGAACTGGCAAAACGCTTCTCCGATCAGCGCATCGACCCGCTGGTGGAGGAGACGCCGGCCATCCGGCAGCGGGTCGCCCCGGCGCGCTCGCGCGACAGCGGCAATCGCCAGCTCAGCAAGGAGTTCCCCGGCGGCCAGTTGGTGATGACCGGCGCCAACAGCGCGGTCGGGCTGCGCTCCATGTCGGCCCGCTTCCTGTTCCTCGACGAGGTGGACGCCTATCCCGGCGACGTCGAAGGTGAGGGTGATCCGGTCGCCCTGGCCGAGGCCCGCGCACGCACCTTCGGCTGGCGTCGCAAGACGCTGCTGGTCTCGACGCCGACCATCTCCGGCCTGTCGCGCATCGAGCGGGAGTATCTGGCAAGCGACCAGCGGCGCTTCTTTCTACCGTGCCCGCACTGCGCCGCAATGCAGTGGCTGCGCTTCGAGCGGCTGGTCTGGGACAAGGGCGAGCCGGACAGCGCGCGCTACCTCTGCGAGGCGTGCGACGGCGCCATTGGCGAGCAGCACAAGACAGCGATGCTGGCCGGCGGCGAATGGCGTCCCACGGCCATCCCGCAGGATCCGCACGCGATCGGCTTCCACATTTCGGCGCTCTACTCGCCGGTCGGTTGGTTCTCCTGGTCGCAGGCGGTGCGGGACTGGGAGGCAGCCCAGGGCGACGACCGCGCCATCAAGACATTTCGGAACACGGTCCTCGGCGAGACCTGGCAGGAGAGTGGCGAGGCCCCGGACTGGCAGCGGCTCTATGACCGCCGCGAGGAATGGGCGCCGGGCACGGTTGCGGCCGAGGGGCTGCTGCTGACCGCCGGCGTCGACGTGCAGCGCGACCGCCTCGAGGCCAGCATCTGGGCCTGGGCGCAGGATCGCCAGTCCTGGCTGATCGAACACCGCATCCTGGTCGGCAATCCCTTCGAGGTGGTGGTGTGGGACGAGCTGCGCGGCTTGTTGGGCGAGACCTGGCGGCACGCCTCCGGCCATCGGCTCGGGCTCGCCATGACGGCGATCGACAGCGGCGACGGCATGACCACCGCCGAGGTCTACGCCTTCGTGCGCCGCGCCGGCGCCGGCCGCGCCATTGCCGTGAAGGGCCAGGACGGGCTGCGGGCGGCGATCGGCCAGCCCTCGGCCACCGAGGTGCGGCGGAACGGCCGCAAGCTGGGCGGGCTGAAGGTCTGGCCGGTGGGTTCGTCCTTCCTGAAGGGCGAGACCTATGGCTGGCTGAAGTTGGAGCGGCCGACGGCGGAGAGCGGCGATCCGTTTCCGCCAGGCTTTGTCCACCTGCCGCTTCATGCGGCCGGTGAGGAATTCTGCCGCCAACTCACCGCCGAGCAATTCGTCGCGCGCGCCGGCCGCAATGGCTTTCGCCGGCTCGAGTGGGTCAAGACCAGGGAACGGAACGAGGCGCTGGACTGCCGGGTCTATGCCCGGGCCGCGGCGGCCGCCCTCGGCATGGATGGCTGGGGCGACGGGCGCTGGGCGCGGATGGCGGATGCGCTGTCGCTGCCGGCAGGCGAGATTCCAACCGGCGGGAATGTCGCTCCTCCATCGCTGCCGCAGGTCGCGACTGACACCCAACGCCCACGCGGCTGGCTCGCGCCCCGCAACGGCTGGCTTCGCTGAAAGGAGGACGCGCATGGATCC
>JALHNW010000423.1 GCA_022843345.1 Rubritepida sp.
CGGGCAGGGCCAGCGCGGCCCGGCCGGGCGCGCCGGGGCCGGTGAGCGTGGGGATCGGCCCGCCATCCTGCCGGAAGGGCAGCCCGGCCAGGATCAGCAGGATGATGACGAAGGAGAAGAAGCCCCAGCCGTAGATCAGGTGGTCGGCGTCCACCGCCGCCGCACTCCCCCACCAATGCCCCAGCACCACCAGGCCGAAGGCGCGCACCCCGTTGGCGAGCACCGGCACGGCCAGCGCCAGCGCCATGACGACGACGCGCCGCCAGGGGCTGCGGAACATCACCAGGGCGTAGAGGCCGCCGAAGGCCAGGGCGGCGATGATGAAGCGCAGCCCGGCGCAGGCCTCGGCGATGTAGAAGGTGCCCGCGGGGATCTCGATCAGCAGGTCGTCCACGTAATGGGGGATGCCGGTCCAGTCGAGCATCACGTCCACCATGCGCGCCGTGATCACCTGCAGCGCCGGGACGGTGAAGGCGCCGAATGGCACCAGGAACACCAGGTAGGCCAGCGGCGCGGCCATGGCGAGCGAGACGCGCCACCCCATCGTCGCCAGCACCAGCGCGTAGAGCAGGCCGAGTGCGGCGAATTGCCGCCCCTCCATCACCCCCATGCGCTCGGCCAGCAGCCACAGCACGCCGGCCGGCAGCGCCAGCAGGGCGAAGAGCGGCGCGGGGGCGGGGCGCAGCGCGGCGAGGCGGTGACGCCGCCCCCAGGCGAGCCAGACCGCGATGGGCAGGATCAGCCAGCCATGGTTGTAGGCGGCGGAGCTGTCCCAGATGGAGACGGCGTGCGCCGCCTCCTCGAAGAACAAGGCGAGCCAGGCCAGCACGCCCAGGCCCAGCGCGGCCAGCGGCAGCCGCCACCCCGGCGCGGCATCGGGCATGGAGGCCGCGCCCCCGTCGGCGAGGCCGGTCTTGCGCACCGCATTCATCCCGGCAGTTCTCCCTGGTCCGGCCCCCGCGGGAGCATAGGCCGGGCGCCGGGAAAAAACCATGCGGCCCGGCGCCTTACCCCCGGCGGCGCACGAGGCCGAGGCCCAGCAGCCCCATGCCGAACAGCGCCAGCGCGGCCGGCCCGGGCACCGCGGCCGGGGCGTCGATCGCCTTGATCTGGAAGCCGAGGCGCGAGCCGGCGGGGAAGCCGCCCGTCCAGTCCAGCGCCACCTCGCCCGACAGGACGAAGTCGCCGGGGCCGAAGCCTTCGACCACCGCGAAATCCAGCCCGCCGCCGGCCGCGGACAGCCCGCCCAGCGCCGTGCCGTCGAGCGCGAGGCCGCGCATCCGCGTGGCGCTGCCCGCGCCCTCCGAGCGCAGCCGGAAGCCCAGCATGTCGATGCCGCTCACCAGCGGGTCGGACCAGCTGCCGGCGTAGTTGCCCAGCGCGAAGCCCAGCGTGCCGCCGGTGCGCGACAGGGTGAAAGGCAGGAAGGCGTTGGCGCCGCCGGCCACGCCCCAGGCGAACTGCCCCGCCGTGCCGACCGGGCCGGCGTTCGTCAGGTCGGGCGGGATGTGCAGCCCGGCCTCGTAGTCGCCATTGGCGGCGTTGTTGCCGCCCCGCGCCTGGGCCACCGCGGCCTCGGCCGCCGGCAGCGCCACGCCGCGGCCGGCGAGGAAGGCCAGGAAGGACACGTCGCTCGTGCCGGTGAAGGTGATGGAGGGCGCCGCCTGCGCGCCGCCGGCGGCGAGCGAGGTGGCGAGGGCGAGGGCGGGCAGGATCTTCATGGGCGGGCTCCGTTCAGCGGATCAGCGGCGGCGCGCGAGGCCGAGGCCCAGCAGCCCCATGCCGAACAGCGCCAGCGCGCCGGGCACCGGCACCGCGGCCGGCGCCGTCACCATCTGCACCAGGGTGAAGTCGGACTGGTTGCCGCAGCCGCCGCCCAGCGCGTCGCCGGCGCAGGCGCCCGGCAGCGCGGTGAAGCTGATGGAGGTGACCGCGAGCCCACCGAAGGGCGCGTCGATCCGCCACGCGCCGCCCGTGCTGGCGGTGGCGGGCGAGACGTTCACCACCCCGCCCGGCCCGGTCCAGGTGGCGGAGGTGGCGCCGATGGCGGTCAGCAGGTAGCTGGCGGTGCCGTTGACGGTGACCTGCGCCACCTCGTTCACGTCGCCGAACTCCGGGCCGTCGAACAGCACGCCCAGGGTCAGGGAGGCGATGCGCACCGCGCCGCCCACCGGGGTGCCGGTCATCGTCTGGCCGATGTCGATCTCGTCGCCGGTCGCGCCGCCCGACAGGCCGACGCCCAGCGGGATGAAGCCGCCCTTGGCCTGGAAGGTCGCCCCGCCCGAGGCCGTCCAGGCCACGCCGCCGACCACCTGGGCGCCCTGGCCCGACGCGAAACCGGCCGCGTCGATCACCGCCGCCCCCGCCGGGGGGGCCATCCCGAGGCCGAGCGCCACGCCGAGGGACAGGCCGAGAAGGGAGCGGGACAGGCTCATGGGTGCGTCGCCCTGGGTTGGGTGGCCGGGGAGATCCCGGCCTGCATACCTTTCCCATGCAAGGAAGGTACCAGGATTGGAACCTTCGCATGATCAACGGGTTACGGGCGGGCTTCCGTCTCTTTCACGCGACTTGTCAAGAAAACCGACTCATGCGGCCGAAAGCAGCGGGTCCAGCTTCGCCAGCGTCGCGTCCCAGTCGTGGCCCGCGCGCA
>JALHNW010000424.1 GCA_022843345.1 Rubritepida sp.
CGCCGCCATTGGGGCACAGGTAGCGGCGCGCGGCCTCCAGCGCGGCGGGCGACGCGCCGCGCCGTCCCTGCGCCCCGGCGGTGCCGGGCAGGGCGAGCAGCGGCAGCAGGAGGAAGGCGCGTCGCATCGGGTGCATGATGCTACACGTGTTGCGGCGCGGGGGCAGGGCGGGGCAGGGTGGCGCGATGACCGAGACACCGCTGCTGGAGACCCGCGAAGCCAGGCGCTCCTTCGGGGTGCTGTGGGGCACGGCCTCCCTGCTGCTGCTCGGGCTGCCCTTCCTGGGGCGGCAGCGGATCACGGTGAGCAACGAGCGGATCACCGTCACGCAGGGCTTCTGGACCAGGCTGCGCGACGACGTGGAGATCTTCCGCATCCGCGACGTGGTGGTGCGGCAGGACCTCTACCAGCGCCTGGTCGGCATCGGCGACGTGGTGGTGAAGTCCATCGAGGGCCGGGTGGAGGAGACGCATCTGCTCAAGGGCGTCCCCGACCCGGTGGCGGTGAGCGAGACGATACGCACCGCCTGGAACCGGGCCGCCCGCCCATCCGGCCCGGCGACGGCGCTGGACTAACCCTCCTTGCCGGTCTTCGCGCGCAGCTCGTCGATGCGCATGCTCGCCTCGGCCTTGGTGAGGCCGTGGTCGAAGGCCTCGCCCGATTCCTCGCTGAGCGTCTTGAGGTAGGAGGCCTGGGCGCCGGTCATCGGCTCGTCGCCGGTGGTCCAGTCCTCCGGGTCCTTCACGGCGTTGCCTTCGGGATGGGTCTTGGGATTGTCCTGGGTCATGCCTGAACAATGCGTGAACATCGGCGCCGGTTGCCCGTCCGACGAAAAAGGGCCGGCCCCCTCCCGGAGGCCGGCCCTTCACGCGGCGGCGCGGCGGTTCAGTCCGCGGCCAGCGCCATCCGGCTGCGGTTGAGGACGGAATGCACGTGGTCCTCCGTCATGTCGGCCAGCATCGCCGCCTGGTCGGCGTTGAAGACGTGGCCGGCGTCTGGGATGGTGCGGTAGTCGATCGTCACGCCCTTCTGGGTGTTCAGCTTGTCCACCAGCTTGGCCACCGAGCCCACGGGAACCAGCTCGTCCGCCTCGCCATGCACGATCATGCCGGAGCACGGGCAGGGCGCGAGGAAGCCGAAGTCGTAGTGGCTGGCCGGGGCTGCGATGGAGACGAAACCCCCCATCTCCGGCCGGCGCATCAGCAGCTGCATGCCCACATAGGCGCCGAAGGAATAGCCGGCGACCCAGAGCATGGAGGCGTTGGGGTTCACCATCTGCAGGAAGTCGAGCGCCGCCGCGGCGTCGCCGATCTCGCCGATGCCGCCGTCGTAGCGGCCCTGGGACTTGCCGACGCCACGGAAGTTGAAGCGCAGCACGGAGAAGCCCATCGCCTCGAACCGGCCATACAGGCCATGGACGACGCGGTTGTTCATCGTGCCGCCATGCAGCGGGTGGGGGTGCAGCAGCAGCGCCACCGGGGCGTTGGGGCGCTTGGCGTGGTGGTAGCGGCCTTCGAGGCGGCCATCCGGGCCGGCGAACATGACTTCAGGCATGGTGTCCTTCGCGTCCGTTTCGTTCTGGGGCCTGCGGGGCGGGCCCGGGCAGCGCGGGAGGCGCTGCCAGGACCGGCCCCACATGGCCTGTTGCGCGGCGAACCGCAGGCATGAAACCGATGGAACCCCACCGGCATTCCAGCAACACCTCCCTCTGCCCGCCATCCGGGCTCGATTGACGGACCGTAAAGGAATGCCTAGCCTTTCCCCGCGGGATGTGCGGTGCAGGCAGGTTCGGTCGCCCGGAAGCGCCCCGCGACGCTGGTATCCGTGGGGTGCCCTCATCATAGGCATCGGCGGCGCGCATTTCTAATAGAATCGCAACTGGCCTCGCATGGCTGGTGCCGTCACGTTGCATGGCGCCGGGGCATGGAAGCGTCTAAGGGGTCGTGGTCATGCGCTTATCCACACGCGGCCGCTACGCGGTCATGGCCATGGTGGAGCTCGCTTCCCGCCAGGCCAGGGGGCCGGCCCTCGCCCCCGGGAAATCCGCCCCGCCGGTGTCGCTGGCCGAGATCGCCGCGTCGCAGATGCTGTCGCTCGCCTATCTGGAGCAGCTGTTCGGCCCGCTGCGGCGCGCCGGCCTCGTCTGCTCGGCCCGTGGGCCGGGCGGCGGCTACCGCCTGGCGCGGCCACCGTCGCAGATCGCCATCGCCGCCATCGTGGACGCGGTGGACGAGCCGCTGAAGGCCACCCGCTGCGAGGAGGGCTCGCCTGGCTGCCTCCAGGGCCAGCGCTGCCTGACGCATGAGCTGTGGACCGAGCTGGGCGAGCAGATCCGCCTGTTCCTGGAGGGGATCACCCTCGCCGACGTCGCCGAGGGACGCGTGGCCGGCCGGGCGCTGCGCCCGCAGCACAGCGCGCTGACCTCCGCCTGACCGCGCCGCCGCTCGACTGCGACGCCAACGCCACCGAGCCGCTGCGGCCGGAGGCGCGCGATGCGCTGGTCCATGCCATCGCGCAGGGCGGCAACGCCTCGGCGGTCCATGGCGGCGGGCGTGGCGCGCGCGCGGCGATCGAAGCCGCGCGGCGGGCCGTCGAATCACGCTTCGGGGGCGAGGCGGTCTTCACCTCCGGCGGGACGGAGGCGAT
>JALHNW010000425.1 GCA_022843345.1 Rubritepida sp.
CTCGCGCAGCGTGGCGCAGCGCCCGGCGACGATGAGGGCCGCGGCCGCGTTCAGCCGCACCACCTCGCGGTAGGCGCCCGGCGCGCCGTCCAGCAGGGCCAGCAGGGCCGCGGCGTTCTCCGCCGGGTCGCCGCCCCTGATCGCTTCGGGCGGGGCGGGGGCGAGGCCGGCTTCCTCCGGCGTCACGGTGAATTCGCGGAACTGGCCGTCGCGCAGCTCCACCACCTGCGACGGGCCGGACAGCGCCAGCTCGTCGAGGCCCTGGCCGTGCACCAGCCAGGCGCGCTCGGTGCCCAGGCGGGCCAGCGCCTCGGCCATCGGGCGCAGCCAGCGCGGATGGAAGGCACCGGTCATCTGGCGCGTCACGCGGGCGGGGTTCGCCAGCGGGCCCAGCAGGTTGAAGATGGTGCGCGTGCCCAGCTCCACCCGCGCGCCGCCGGCGTGGCGCAGCGCCGCGTGGTGGCGTGGCGCCAGCAGGAAGCAGATGCCCGCCTCGCGCAGCACCCCGGGGATGCGCTCCAGCGCCAGGTCCAGGTTGACGCCCAGTGCCGCCAGCGCGTCCGCCGCGCCGGATTTCGAGGACAGCGCGCGGTTGCCGTGCTTGGCCACCGGCACGCCGCAGCCCGCCACCACCAGCGCCGCGGCGGTGGAGATGTTCAGCGAACCCGAGGCGTCCCCCCCGGTGCCGACGATGTCCATCGCGCCCGCCGGCGCCTCCACCGCGATCATCCGCGCGCGCATGGCGCGCACGGCGCCGGTCATCTCGGCCACCGTCTCGCCGCGGACGCGCATGGCCATCAGCAGCCCGGCGATCTGCGCGGGCGTCGCCTCGCCCGCCATGATGATGGCGAAGGCGGCCTCGGCCTCCGTCTCGGCCAGCGTCTCGCCGTCGGCGAGGCGTGCGAGCACGGGCTTCAGGCTGCCGCTCATGCCGGCTGCTTCGTCGCGGACAGGAAGTTGCCCAGGATGCGGTGCCCATGCTCGGAGGCGATGCTTTCCGGGTGGAACTGCACGCCGTGGATCGGCAGGGCGGCGTGGGACAGGCCCATGACGAGGCCGTCCTCCGTCTCCGCCGTCACCACCAGCGAATTGGGCAGGCTTTCGCGGCGCACCACCAGCGAGTGGTAGCGCGTGGCGCGGAAGGGGGAGGGCAGGCCGGCGAAGACGCCCCCGCCCTGGTGCGCCACGTCCCACACCTTGCCGTGCACCGGGGCAGGCGCGCGGATCACCTCGCCGCCGAACGCTTGGCCGATGGCCTGGTGGCCGAGGCAGACGCCCAGCAGCGGCACCCGCGCCTCGGCGCAGGCCGCGATGAGGTCCAGGCAGATGCCGGCCTCGTTGGGTGTGCAGGGGCCGGGCGAGAGCACGATGCCCGAGGGGCGCCTGACCAGCGCCTCGGCGGGCGAGAGCGCGTCGTTGCGCACCACCTCCACCTCCGCCCCCAGGTCGCCCAGGAAATGCACGAGGTTCCAGGTGAAGCTGTCGTAGTTGTCTATGAGGAGGAGCATGGCACGGGCGGAACCTGACGGGCCGGGCCGCCGGGGTCAAGCTACCGCCGTTCGCGCCACACCCCGGCGGCCGGCGTGTCGGCCGGCGGCGCGAGGCCCAGCCGCTCGCCCAGCCGCGCCCCGGCGGAATAGGTGCTGTCATTGAGCCGCCGCGCGCCGCCTGTCAGCGACTGCTCGACCGGCACGCCCTGGTAGGACAGGCCGGTGGCGCAGCCGGCGAGGAGGAGCGGGGCGAGGAGGAGCAGGGGGCGCATGGCAGGGCAACGCGCGGCCTGTGCGGGCGTCACGCGGCGGCCCGTTTAGGCCGCTTTGCGACGAGGCTCGCCCAGGGTCTGCATCAGGCGGTTCGCCCAGGCGAACATCGCCACCGCGGCGGCGATGTCCAGGATCTCCGCGTCCTCCATCCCCTGGCCGCGCAGGTGGGCGATGTCCGCCGCCGTCGCGGCCGGCGGGGTGGCGGAAAGGCGCGCTGCGAAATCCGCGATGGCGCGCAGCCGCGGCGGCATCTCCACCGACACGCCCTCATCCAGGATGCGCGCCATCAGCGCCGGGTCGCCCTTCAGCTGCGCCCAGCGCTGGGCGTGGACGGCGGCGCAGTAGGGGCAGCCGTTGATCCGGCTCTCGATCACGGAGGCGAATTCGCGCTCGGCGCGCGAGGCGCCGCGCGGGCCGTACATGATGGTGTTGAACAGCTTCGAGCGCTCGCGCAGCACCGCCGGCTCCTGCACCAGCAGCAGGTAGTAGGGCGAGGTGCGGGCCGAGGCGTGCGAGGCGTCCAGGATCGCCAGCTGCTCGGGCGTGGCGTGCGCGACGTCGAGCACCGGCGCCCAGGCCTCCCAGTCCAGGCTGTCGGCGGAAAAGCCGAAATCGGCGGTGCCGGGGCTGCGCGGCGCCAGCGGCACCGCCGTGCCCCCCGCGCCGTCCTTGCCGGCCAGCAGGTCCAGCGCCACCACCATGCGCGCCGCGTAGGCCACGAAGGCGACGAGCTGCGCCAGCATCACGATGTCGCGCGGGGCGAGCCCGGCCGCGGACAGCGCCTGGATGGCGGCGGGGTTCGCCTGGTCGGTGTCCGTCGTCGGCTCGGCGGCGAAGGCGAGCAGCGCGGCGAGGCGGGGCGAATCCGCCGCGGCGCG
>JALHNW010000426.1 GCA_022843345.1 Rubritepida sp.
CGGCAGGTCCGGGCGCGCGGCGTGGGCGGCGCGCAGCACGGCAGCGTGGCCCAGGTGGACGCCGTCGAAATTGCCCAGCGCCACCGTGCCGCCGCGCGCGGCGTCCGGCACCTCGCGCCAGTCGCCGTGGATCATGTGTCGCCGCGTTCCATCCAGCGCGTCACCGCGGGCGGCGTCCAGCCGGCCAGCAGGTCCAGCGCCTGCTCGGGCGTGGCGGCGCGCAACGCCAGCGCCGCGTGGTGCGGGCGCACGAAGCCGCCGTGCACCATGCGTTCCAGCAGGGCGAAGAAGGGATCCCAGGTGCCGTCGCCGCCGTCGAGGTAGCACAGCCCCTTGCCGTGGATGCCGAGCTGCGCCCAGGACTGCACCTCCACGCTTTCCTCCAGCGTGCCGATGCCGCCGGGCAGCACGATGAAGCCGTCCGACAGGTCCAGCATCGCCTGCTTGCGGACATGCATGGAGGGGACGACGCGCAGCTCCGTGCAGCCGCCATGGCCGAGTTCGCGCTCCATCAGCGCCTCGGGGATCACGCCGATCACCTCGGCGCCCGCGCCGAGCGCCGCGTCTGCGACGATGCCCATGAGGCCGACCTTGCCGCCGCCATACACCAGGCCCAGCCCGCGCGCGGCGATGGCCCGCCCGGTGGCGGCGGCGAGCGCCGCGTGCGCCGGGTCCAGCCCCGGCTGCGCCCCGCAGAACACGCAGATGCGCTTCATGCGGGCGGCCCGGAGGGCGCGGCGGCGATGCCGGGGCGCGGTGCCGCCCGCATGAATGTTTTCGTGCCCTCAAACGCCGGGCGCGTGCATCCGCGCGCGTGGTTTCGCCGCGCCGCGGGCGTGCTGGATGGGAGGGCGGTCTGGCGGCGGGCCGCGCCGTGCGCGGCCGGGATGGCGGGCGTCATCCCGGCAGCATCACCCCGGCCTCGCCCTCCAGCACGACCTTGCCATCCACGGTGCAGCGGGTGGCGAGGGTGGCGCGCTTCTTCGCGGGGTCCAGCGCCGTCACCTCGGCGGTCGCCGTCACGGTCTGGCCGATCTTCACGGGGGCGCGGAACTTCAGCGTCTGGGACAGGTAGATCGTCCCCGGCCCCGGCAGCCGCGTGCCGAGCACGGTGGAGATCAGCGAGGCGGAGAGCATCCCATGGGCGATGCGCTCGCCGAACATGCTGGCCTTCGCGGCCTCGGCATCTATGTGCACCGGGTTGGTGTCGCCCGAGACGGCGCAGAACAGCAGGATGTCCGCCTCGGTGATGGTCTTGGCGAAGCTGGCCGTCTGGCCCAGCGTCAACTCGTCGAAGGTCATGGTCCGGCGCTTCCCGTCATGGCGGCCCGCAGGATGCCATGACGGGGCGCGGAGGTCACGCCGGGGCGGTGGCGGGCGCCTCGTCCGGGGCGCGGCGGGATTCCAGCCGCCACACCGCCCAGGCCACCAGCGCGCCGGCGGCGACGAGGGCGAAGTTGGCCAGCCCCGGATGCACGAAGGGCGCGCGGTTGCCGGTCTGGCGCACGATCTCCGCCCGCACGTCGCTCCAGGCGTTCATCGCGGTGATGAAGGCGGCGATGGAGGGCAGGAACACCATGATGACGGCGAAGGCCGCCACCGGCAGGCGCCAGCGGGCCAGCTGCGGCAGGAAGGCGGCGGCCAGCAGCATGGCCAGCGCCAGGACCTTCAGCTTGGTGAACCAGGGCAGGATCTGCCAGGCGGTCATCGTCAGCACGCCGCTGCTGCCCGTGACCTGCACCACCGGCAGCAGCGTCGCCACCACCGCCAGCGTGACGCCGATGATCAGCCCCGCCACCGCCGCGTCGTCGCGGCCATTCGTCGCCGACATGGATCGTGCTCCCATCCTGGTTATTTAATGAAGGATGGGTAATCTTCCGGCCATGCCAATGCAAGCGGTTTCCCATGCGCCCCGCGCGAATCTTGCCGAAGCGCCCCGGCGCCCGCAGATGCGGGGGATGATCCGCGCGCTGCTCGCCCTGTGCCTCCTCGCCACGCCCGCCGTGGCGCAGGAATTCCGCGGCCATGGCGGGCCGGTGCGGGCGCTGGCCGTCTCGGGCGGCGTGCTGGCCTCGGGCGGGTTCGACCAGGCGGTGATCCTGTGGGACCCCGCCACCGGCCAGGCGCGGCGGGTGCTGCGCTGGCACCAGGGGGCGGTCGCCGCCGTGCTGGCCCTGCCCGATGGCCGCCTGGCCAGCGCGGGCGAGGATGCGCGCATCGCCATCTGGGGTGCCCATGGCGAGGAGCCGGAAACGGTGCTGGAGGGTCATTCCGAACCCATCGCCGGCCTGGCCGCGCATGGCGCGTTCCTGGCCTCGGCGGGGTGGGACGGCACGGTGCGGCTGTGGCCGCTGGCGGGCGGGCCGGCGCGGGTGATGGAGGGGCACCAGGGCACGGTGAACGCCGTGGCCTTCACCCCCGACGGCGCGCTGCATTCCACCGGCCAGGACGGCACGCTGCGCCGGTGGGAGGCGGACGGGACGCCGCGCGTGGTGGCGGAATTCGGCCTGCCGCGCACCGCCCTGCTGGCGTTGCCGGAGGGCGCGCTGGCGGTGGCGGGGGTGGATGGCACCGTGGCGCTGGTCGCGCCCGATGGTGCGGCGCGCGAGGTGGCGTCCGGCCCCCGCCCGGTGGTGGCGC
>JALHNW010000427.1 GCA_022843345.1 Rubritepida sp.
CTGCTGCGCGCCCGCGCCTTCATCCGCGCCCGGGTGCTCGGCGCGCCCGCCCCCGAGGCGCCGCCGCGGCTGACCGTGGCCGACATCCAGCTGGCCTACCGCCTCGTCCTCGGCCGCACCTGCGAGAGCGAGGAAATGGCCATGGCCTATGTCGAGCATTGCCCGACGCTGGAGGACGTGCGCCGCGAACTCCTGCGCTCGGCAGAGTTCGCGGCGCAGTATGCAGCGCTTCAGTCCGCGAACTGACCCGCGGCGAGGATCAGCGGCCGCAGCCGGGTGATCTCGCTGGACAGGAAGCGGGCGTGGAAGGCGCCGTCCACCTCCTCGGCCTTCGGCAGGCTGGTCAGCGTCTCGGCGTAGCGGGCGCGCAGCCGCTCCTCGCCGAGTGCCGCGCGCATCGCCTGGGACAGGCGGGCCACCACCTCGGGCGGCGTGCCGCCGGTGGCGTAGAGCCCGTGCCAGGCGGACATGGTGAGGTCCACGTTGCCCTCGCGCGTCGTGGGCAGGTCCAGGCCCGGCACGCGCTCGGGCAGCGTCACCGCGAAGCCCTTGATGCGGCCGTCGCGGATGAAGGGTGCCGCCACCGTCGCCTGCTCGCAGGAGATGTCGAGGCGGCCGGCCATCATCTCCGTCATCGCGGGCGCGGAGCCGCGGAAGACGATCTGCGTGGCACCCTTGCCGGCCGCGTGCTGCATCAGCATGGCGCAGAGCTGGTTGGAGCCGCCCAGGCCGGAATGGCCGAGGTTCAGCGCCTCGCCGCGCTCCTGCAGCACGCGGATGAAGCCGGCGGTGTCGTTGGCCGGGAAGTCGGGGCGGGCCACCAGCACCATGCCGGTGTGCGACACCAGCCCCAGCGGCGCGAGGCCCTGGGTGATGGAGAAGGGCAGCTGGCGGTACAGCGTGGCGGCCGAGGCCAGGCCGATGTGGTGGATCAGCAGCGTGTGCCCGTCCGGCCGCGCCTGCGCCACGCGCGCGGCGGCGATGGTGCCGCCGGCGCCGGTGACGTTCTCGGCCGCCACGGGCTGGGAGAGCTCGCGCTGCATCCCCTCCGCCATGAGGCGGGCGATCATGTCCGTCGGCCCCCCGGCGGCGAAGGGAATGAGGATGGAGATGGGGCGGCTGGGGAAGCCGCCCTGCGCCAGCGCGGGGCTGGCCAGCAGGGGCAGCGCGAGGAAGGCGCGGCGCGTGGTCATGGGGACGTTTCCTTCGTTGTTCAGGTATTGTCGCCACGGATAGCGGCCACCACCGCTTCGGTCACGTCCTTTGTCGTGGCCGTCCCGCCGAGGTCGGGCGTCAGCACGCCCTTGGCCGTCGCCGCCTCGATGCCGCGCATCAGGCGGGCGCTGGCCGCATGCTCGCCCAGGTGGTCCAGCATCATGCAGGCGGTCCAGAAGGTGGCGATGGGGTTCGCCACGCCCTTGCCCGTGATGTCGAAGGCCGAGCCGTGGATGGGCTCGAACATGGAGGGCGCGCGGCGCTCGGGGTCCAGGTTGGCGGTGGGGGCGATTCCCAGGCTGCCGGTCAGCGCCCCGGCCAGGTCGCTCAGGATGTCGGCGTGCAGGTTCGTCGCCACCACGGTGTCTATGGAGGCGGGCTTGCGGACGAAGCGGGCGGCCATGGCGTCCACCAGCTCCTTCTCCATCGTCACCTCGGGGAACTCCCTGGCGACGTGGGCGGCCACCTCGTCCCAGAACACCATGCCGTGGCGCTGGGCGTTGCTCTTGGTCACCACCGTCACCAGCTTGCGGGGGCGGGCGGCGGCGATGCGGAAGGCGGTCCGCATGATGCGCTCCACGCCCACGCGGGTGAAGATGCTGGTCTCGGTCGCCACCTCGATGGCGTGGCCCTGGTGGGCGCGGCCGCCATGGCCGGCATACTCGCCCTCCGAGTTCTCGCGCACGATCACCCAGTCGATCTGCCCGGCCTCGACGCCGCGCAGCGGGGATTGCAGGCCGGGCAGCACGCGGGTGGGGCGGATGTTGGCGTATTGGTCGAAGCCCTGGCAGATGGCCAGGCGCAGGCCCCACAGCGTCAGCGCGTCGGGCAGGTGCGGGTCGCCCACCGCGCCGAAATAGATGGCGTCGAAGCCGCGCAGCGTGTCCAGCCCGTCCTCGGGCATCATGCGGCCCGTGGCGCGGTAGAAGTCGCTGCCCCAGGGGAAGTCCGTCACGTCGAGGGCGAAGTCGCCCTGCTTCTCCTGCACGGCGCGGAGCACTTCGAGGCCGGCGGGGATGACCTCGTTGCCGATGCCGTCGCCGCCGATGGCCGCGATGCGATGGGTTCGCATGATGGGGTTCCTTCACGATGCGCGGCCCCGGTATGGTGCCGCGCGATGGGTGATGCTGGACCAAGCCGGGCTGAAGCCGTGCACGACGCCCTGCGCGCGCAGGTCATCGCCGGCGCGCTGCTGCCCGGCGAGGTGGTGACGGAAAGCGCCCTGGCCGAGCGGCTCGGCGTGTCCCGCACGCCGGTGCGCGAGGCGCTGCTGCGCCTGCAGCAGGAAGGCTGGGTGGAGATCCGCGCGCGGCGCGGCATCCGCATCCGCCCCGCCGCGGCCGAGGACATGCGCGACATCTACGCCGTGCTGGTGGCGCTGGAGGGGGCGGCGGCGATGGCGGCCGCGCGCCAGCCCGCCC
>JALHNW010000428.1 GCA_022843345.1 Rubritepida sp.
CCATCGCAGCCAGCGAGGCGCGCGCCGCCGCGTGCCGGGCCAGCGCCTCCTCGGGCGCGATGCCGTCGGCGTGCGCCGCCCCCTGCACGCCCAGGCGCTTCACCACCCATTCCAGCGTCGTGCCCTGCACCACCAGCGTCGCCAGGATGGCGCAGAAGGCCAGGAAGACGATGAGGTCGCGCTCCGGGAAGCCCAGCGGCAGGGCCAGCGCGGCGGCCAGCGACACCACGCCGCGCATCCCCGCCCAGGCGATGACGAAGGTGTGCCGCCAGGGCGGCGCCGGGTCGTCGCGCCGCACGGCCGGGATCAGCCGCGCGCCGTAGGTCGCCGGGAACACCCACAGGAAGCGCGCCAGGATCACCGCCAGCGACACCGCGCCCGCCAGGCCCGCCAGCTCCCACGCGCCGCGCCCCTCCAGCCCCGCCATGATGGCGTTGAGCTGCAGACCGATGAGGATGAACACCAGCGAGGTGAGCACGAACTCGGCGAACTCCCACACCGCCCGCGCCTCCAGCCGCGTGCGCGCCGACAGCGCCTCGTGCGCCCGCCGTCCCATGACGATGCCGCAGGTGACGGTGGCCATGACGCCCGAGAGGTGCAGCGCCTCGGCCAGCAGGAAGGCGCCGTAGGCGGCGAGGAAGCTCAGCGCCGTCTCCAGCAGCGTGTCGTCCAGCCGGCGCATCACCCACAGCACCGCCCAGGCCAGCCCCCAGCCCACCGCCAGGCCGCCCGCGCCCAGCAGCACGAAGCTGCCCGCGGCCGCGAGCGGCGAGCCGAACCCCGCCACCGCCGCCACCACCGCCAGGCGGTAGAGCACCAGCGCGGTCGCGTCGTTCATCAGGCTCTCGCCCTCCAGCACCGTGACGATGCGCCGCGGCAGGTTGAGGCGCTGGAGCACGGCCGCGGCCGACACCGCGTCCGGCGGGGCGAGGATGGCGCCGAGCGCGATCGCCGCCGCCCAGGGCATGTCCGGCACCAGCAGGCGCACGAACCAGCCCATGGCGAAGGAGGAGAACAGCACGAAGCCCACCGCCAGCAGCAGGATGGGCCGCAGGTTGCGGCGGAAGGCCAGCCAGTCGGTCCGCCAGGCCGAGGCCATCAGCAGCGGCGGCAGGAAGAAGGCCAGCGCGATCTCCGGGTCCAGCGCCACGCGGGGCACGCCGGGCGCGAAGGCCAGCGCGATGCCGGCCAGTACCAGCACCACCGCGTAGGGCAGGCGGAGCGCCCGCGCCGCCACCGCCAGCACGATGCAGGCCGCCATGAGCCAGAGGACGGACTGCACGATCTCCATCGGGCCAGCATAGGCGCGTCCCTGCGGGAATGGGAGGCGCATCGCCCCCCGGACGGGGCGCATCTTTCCCACGCATGCATCCCACGCCCGCCTCCCCCGTTGAGGCTGGCGATGCCCTTCGACGCCCACCCCCCGCCCGCCGCCCGCCACGGGCTGGGACAGCGCCGGGCGGCCATGCTCCTGCTCGTCCTCGCGCTCGCCGGCGCCCTGCTCGCCCTCGCCGTGGCGGTGCTGGCGCCGGGCGGATGGAGCGGGTGGGAGGCGCTGATCCTGCTGGCCTACGCGCTGAACCTCCCCTGGCTCGCGCTCGCGGGCGCCACCGGCATCGCCGGCATCCTCGCGCCCGGCGAGCCCGCGGGGCGGCCCGCGGCCGGCACGCCCCCCGCCACTCTGCTGGCCATCTGCCTGCGCGACGAGGACCTGGCCGCCATTCTCCCCCCGCTCGCGGCGCTGTGGCGCGGCCTGGACGTGCCGGCGACGATCGCCCTGCTGTCGGACACCACCGACCCCGCCCGCGCGGCGGCCGAGGACGCCGCCGTGCGCGCCTTCGCCGCCACCCTGCCGCCGGGTGCCCTGCGGTACCGGCGGCGGGCCGACAATGCGGGCTGGAAGGCCGGCAACCTCATGGAGTTCCTGGACCGCCACGCCGCCGGGCACGAATTCGCGCTGGTGCTGGACGCGGATTCCATCATGGCGCCCGCGCTGGTGGCCCGCTTGATCCGCCACATGCACGCCAGCCCGCGCCTGGCCATCCTGCAGGCGACGATCGCGGGGCGGGGGGCGGACACCCGCTTCGCGCACTGGTTCGGGGTGGGGCATGCGCCCGGGGCCTTCGTCTGGGCCAGGGGGCAGGCGTGGTGGCAGGGGCCGCAGGGCGCCTTCTGGGGCCACAACGCCCTGCTGCGCATCGCCCCCTTCCGCGCCCATTGCCGCCTGGACCCCCTGCCCGACGGCACGCCCATCCTGTCGCACGACTTCGTGGAGGCGGCGCGCCTGCACGCGGCCGGGTGGGAGGTCCGCGTGCTGCCCGCGGAGGACGGCTCGTGGGAGCGCCACCCGCCGGACCTGCCGGCCTTCCTGGACCGCGACCGCCGCTGGGCGGCCGGCAACATGCAGTACCGCTTCCTGCTGCGGGACCGGCGGCTGTCGCGCCTCGGCCGCTTCCAGATGGTGCAGGCCATGCTGCACTACCTGCTGGCGCCCCTGTGGTTCGCCCTGCTGCCGCTGGCCGTGGCGAACGCGGCGAGCGGCGGCGCGGAGGGCACGCCGCGCGCGCTGCTGCTGGCCTGGATGGCGCTGTCCTACGCCGCGCTGCACCTGCCGCGGCTGGCGGGCCA
>JALHNW010000429.1 GCA_022843345.1 Rubritepida sp.
GCCACCGGCGCGCCGCTGGCCGGCGTGGCGCTGGAGCACGGGCCGCACTGGGCGCTGCCGCTGCTGCTGGCCGTGGTCGGCCTCGCAGGCTGCGTGGCGCTGGCCCGCACCGTCAGGGCGCGAGGAACCGCCTGAGGATTCCGGCGGTCGCTTCCGGCGCTTCCTCCATCGGGACGTGGCCGATGCCGGGCAGGATCACCGTCTCGCTCTGCGCCAACTCACGGGCGAAATCCTCGGCGCGGGCGGGCGGCACCAGCCGGTCCCGGTCGCCCCACAGCAGCAAGGTGGGCGCCCGCACCGCGCGCAGCTCGGGCACCGGGTCGCGCGGGGCCAGGTCTTTCGCGCGGTCCAGCATGGCCTGGCGCACGCCCGGCGCGCGCAGCATGTCGCGGTACAGGGCGAAGCGCTCGTCCGTCATCGTCGCGGGGTCGGCGTAGGTGGCGGCCAGGATGCGGCGCAGGGGCCAGTCGGGCATCACCCAGGGCACCAGGCGCGCCCACCAGGGCATCCGCGCCGGCGCCGCGCCGCCCGCGCGGAAGCCGTCGGGCGCCAGCAGCGCCAGGCGCCGCACCCGGTCGGGATGCGCGGCGGCCAGCGCGAAGGCCATGCGCCCGCCCATGGAGGCGCCCGCGAGGTCGAAGCGCCCCACCCCCAGCGCGTCCATCAGCGCCAGCAGCACCTCCCCGGTCCGCGCCTCCGAATAGTCCTTGGAGGGATCGGCTGCCGACAGGCCGAAGCCGGGAAGGTCGAGCCGGATGACGCGCATCCGGTGCTCCAGCAACGGCGCCAGCGCGTCCCAGGTGTGCAGGTTGGCGGCGAAGCCGTGCACCAGCAGCAGGGCCGGGCCGTCGCGCGGGCCGGTGTCGCGGACGTGCAGGCGCAGCCCCGCCGCCTCCACGAAGCGCGAGGGGGGCTGGGCGTACCGCGTCTCCAGCCGCCCGCGCGGCAGGTCGGGCGTCCAGAGCCACCAGCCGAGGGCCAGCAGGATGATGAGGAGGATGAGGAGCGTGAGGCGCATCGCCTCCACATGGTGCGGCGCGTCAGTCCTTCAGCGGATCATGGCCCCAGTTCATCAGCGAGGCGCGCCAGGTGGTGGCGGTCACGTCGCCCTCCGGCCGCTGGGCCAGGTGCCGCTTCACGTAGCCCGAGACCTTGCGCATGTGCGCCCGGTCCTCGGCCGTGTACTCGGCGCCGCGGCCCTTGGCGAGGATCTCCACGATCCGGCCGCCCGAGGCGTGGCCGGTGGATTCGCCCGTCCCGCCCTTCTTCTGACCCACCTCCTGCGAGCGTTTCGTCTTCAGCCAGCGCGCGAGGGTGGAGCGGTTCATGTTCACGGCGGCGCGGAAATCCGCCACCACCGCGTCCTCCTTGCGCGCCGCGGCGGTCTTGCGCGCGGCCGCCGCGGGCTGCTTCGAGTGCTGCCTGCCGGCCGCGGTGTCGCGGCGCTTCTTCGCCGTGGTGGCGGCGTGCTCGGTGGCGGTCATGTCCTGGCGGGCCTTCTTCGGGAGGTAGCGTTCGCCGGTCTCGCCCGAAGGCTTGCCGGATTGCGTGCCCCACTCCTCCCGCGTCCATTGCCGCAGGTGGTTGTCCTTCGCCTTGCGGCCTTCGTAGCCGCCGCCCGCCTTCTTGTACTCGGCGGTGGCGAGCTGCGCCTTGCGGGCGGACCACTCGCCGGCGTCGCCGCCCTTGGCGCCGCGCTTCACGCGCGCGACGGTGCGTTTCCACAGGGCGGGGTCGGTCTTGGTGGCGGTGGCGGGCATGGCGGGCGAACGCCGCCCGCCCGCCGGGGTTTCAGCCGCGCGCCTTCAGCGCGGCCAGCTCGGCCTTCAGCGCCTCGTTCTCCGCCTTCAGCGCCTCCATCTCGCCCTGGCGCGGGAAGGGCGTGAACAGGCTCAGCGCGCGCTCCATCATCGCGAGGTTCTGCCGCCCCATCTCCTCGAAGGAGAAGGGCTTGAGCGCGGTGGCCATGCTGCGGCGCATCTCCTCCTGCTGGCGGGAGAAGCCCTGCATCGTCGCCTCCAGGTACTTCGGGACCACGGTCTGCATGGAGCCGCCGTAGAAGCCGATGAGCTGGCGCAGGAAGCCCTCGGGCAGCATCTGCCCGCCCTTGGCCTCCTCCTCGACGATGATCTGCGTGAGGACGGAGCGCGTGATGTCCTCGCCCGACTTCGCGTCGTAGACGACGAACTCGCGGCCGTCCCGGATCATCTTCGCCAGGTCCTCCAGCGTGACGTAGGAGGAGGATTCCGTGTTGTAGAGCCGCCGGTTCGCGTATTTCTTCACCACCACCGGCTGCTTGGCCGGAACTGTCTGCAAGGCGGCCTCGGCCATATGTTCCACCCTCCTTCGCTGTTTATGTTGCGCTGCCGCAGCATGGCCCAGCCGCGCGGGTTCCGCTATGGCTTTCGCGATGGCCCCGGCCCCGGACACGGATGGACACGCCCGAAGACCTCGAACGCCTCGCCGCCGACTGGATCGCGCTCTGGGAATCCGAGGTCGCGGCCGCGGCGCAGGACCGCGAGGCCGCGGAGGCATGGGCGGCCGGCATGGCGCTGGTCGCCGCCTTCTGGCGCGCGCAGGCCGCCGGCATGGCGGCGCTGGCCAAGTGGGCGCCCGCGCAT
>JALHNW010000430.1 GCA_022843345.1 Rubritepida sp.
CCGCGGCATCGCCCCGGCCAGCCGGGCGCAGCGCCCTTGCCCGGATGGCACGCGACCGGACACGGCGCGCTTCAACCCCGGCGTAACGCGCTGCATCCCGGCATGATCGCCCGCCGGCCGCTGCTGGCGCTGCCCGCGGTGCTTGTGGGCGCCGGGCGTGGGCGGGCGCAGGGTCCGCTCTTCACCCTGGGCGTGGCCAGCGGCGACCCGCGGCCGGATTCACTGGTCCTGTGGACGCGCCTGGCCCCAGAACCGCTGGCGCCGGATGGCGGCATGGGCGTCGCGCCCACGCCGCTGTCCTGGGAGCTGGCCGAGGATGACGGATTCCGTCGCATCCTGCGCCGTGGCGAGGTCACGGCGGCGGCCGTGGACGCCCACTCCGTCCATGTCGAGCTGTCGGGCCTGCCCCCGGGCCGCCCATTCTTCTTCCGCTTCCACGCCGCGGGCCAGGTCAGCCCTACCGGCCGCACCCGCACCGCCCCCGCGCCGGGCGACCCCGCGCCGGTGCGCTTCATGAACGCCGCCTGCCAGAACTGGGAGCACGGCCATTTCACCGCCTGGGCCCACGCCGCGCGCCAGGAGGACGTGGCCTTCGTCTTCCATTCCGGCGACTCGATCTACGAATATGCGGGCCGCGACCGCCCCGGCGGCTGGGGGCCGCTGGTGCGCCGGCATCATGGCGGCCACTGCCGCACGCTGGCCGACTACCGTATCCGCCACGCGCAGTACCGCACGGACGCCGACCTCCAGGCCGCCCACGCCGCGCATCCCTTCATCGCCAGCTACGACGACCACGAGGTGGAGAACAACTGGGCCGGCGACCTGGGCGGCCGCGACCGCGCCGGCCAGCGCGACGACCCAGGCGGCTTTCCCGCCCGCCGCCAAGCCGCCCTGCAGGCATGGTGGGAGCACATGCCCCTGCCCCGCGAGGCGCGCGACCGCGCCTTCCGCCGCTTTCGCTTCGGCCGCCTCCTGGACCTGCACGTGCTCGACACCCGCCGCTTCCGCGACGAGCAGCCCTGCGGCGACGGCGCCCGCCAGGCCTGCGAGGCAGTGGCCGATCCCCGGGCGCAGATGCTCGGCCCCGCGCAGGAGGCATGGCTGCGCGAAGGCATCGCGGGCGGCGAGGGCTGGCAGGTCCTGGCGCAGCAGGTCTTCATGGCACCGCGCCTCTTCGAGGGGGACCGGCTGAGCATGGACAGCTGGGACGGCGTTCCCGCCGCCCGCGCCCGGCTGCTGGCCCTGCTGGCCGGCAGGGATGCCGCGGTGCTGACCGGCGACGTGCACCGCGCCTGGGCCGCGGACTTGGCGGCAGCCCCCGGCGGGCCGGTGGTGGCGGCAGAGTTCGTTGCCACCTCCATCACCAGCGAGGGTGACGGCTCGCCCGCGCAGGCAGGCGCGGCGGGGCTGGTGGCGCGCAACCCGTGGCTGCGCTTCCACAGCAACTTCCGCGGCTTCACCCTGCACGAGGCGCATCCGGACCGGCTGGAAGCGCGCTTCATGGCTGTGCCCTTCGTCACCCGCCCAGGTGCGCCGCTGGAACAGGCCGGCCACCTGGCCACGCTGCCGGGCAAGCCCGGACTGGTGCCGGGCTAGCCCGCTCTGCTACCCTGTACGGACCAGGGAGTACACGCCGCCATGGGCGACATCGCCCCCCGCACCCGCGCGCCGGAGCAGACGCGCCGTGCCATCCTCGACGCCGCCATCGCGGAGTTCAGCGAGAAGGGCTTCGCCGGCGGGCGCGTGGACGACATCGCCGCGCGCACCGCGACGACCAAGCGGATGATCTACTACTACTTCGGCGGCAAGGAGCAGCTCTACGCCGCCGCGCTGGAGGAGATGTACGGCGGCATCCGCGACGCCGAGCGCAAGCTGGACCTCGACTCCCTGCCGCCCGTCGAGGCGATGCGCCGCATGGTCGAGACCACCTTCGACCACCACGCCGCGCATCCGGAATTCGTGCGCATGGTGAGCGTGGAGAACATCCTGGAAGCGCGGCACGTCCGCGAGTCCCCCTCCATCCGCGCCCGGAACGCGGCGGTGATCGGCAACCTGCAGCGCCTGCTGGAGCGCGGCGTGGCGGAGGGCGCCTTCCGCCCGGGCGTGGACCCGCTGGACCTGCACCTGCTGATCAGCAGCTTCTGCTTCTACCGCGTCTCCAACCGCCACACCCTGGGCGCGATCTACGGCGCGGACCTGCGCGACGCCGCCCGCGTGGCGGCGCACCGCGCGATGATCACCGATTCGGTGCTGCGCTTCCTCAGGCCGTGAGGCGGGCGAAATGCGCCTGCATCCGCGCCGCATCCGGCTCCAGCCCGGTGAAGTGCCGGAAGGCGCCGACGGCCTGGAACACCGCCATGCCGCCGCCGTCGCTGGTCCGGCTGCCCAGCGCGCGCGCGGCCTTCAGCAGCGCCGTCTCCAGCGGGAAGTAGATCACCTCGCTGACCCACAGCCCGCCGTGCAGGAGCGACACGTCCAGCGGCGTGCCGGGATGGGCCGCCATGCCGATGGGCGTGCAGTTCACAAGGCCATCCGCCGCGGCGACGTCGGCCGCCAGGTCCCCGACGACGCGGGCGCGGCCGGCGCCGAAGCGCGCGTTCAGCCCCGTGGCCATGGCGGCG
>JALHNW010000431.1 GCA_022843345.1 Rubritepida sp.
GTCTTCGCCCGCGGCGCGGACCGCGAGCGCCAGGCCGGCTGGCTGCGCGCCCTGTCGGCGCTGGTGGCCAAGGGCGCGGTGCGGCCGACGCTGACCCAGCCGCTCGGCCCGGTATCCGCGCGCAGCATCGGGGCGGGGCTGGCGCTGGTGGCGGCGGGGCGGATGCGCGGCAAGGCGGTTGCGGAAGGCTGGGGCGCCCTCAATTGACGGGCATGGACACCTTCCTCGCGCTGCTGGCGCTGTTTTCCCTGGCGCTGCTGTTCGGCGGCATGGGCTTCTTCGCGCTGGTGATGGCGCCCCTGGTCTTCACGCGCCTGCCCATGGCGGTGGCCGGGCCGTTCATCCGGCAGGTCTTCCCCGTCTATTACCTGTGGGTGGGCGCGCTGTCGGCCGCCGCCGCGGTGGCGCTGTTCCCGCTCAGCCACCCGGCCGCCGGCATCATGGCGGCCTGCGCCGGCATGGCGTGGTGGCTGCGCCAGGGGTTGATGCCGCGCATCAACGCCCTGTCGGATGCGGGCGAGACGGTGGCCTTCAACCGCATGCACCGCCTGTCGGTGATCGCCAACGGCCTGCAATTGCTGGCCGCCGGCGCCGTGCTGGCGATGTTCGCCGCCGGCTGACCTACCGCAGCGGCCGCGGCGGCACCGGCAGCCCCTGCCGCCGCAGCCGCTCCACCTCCAGCGCGCGTTCGGCCGGCGTGGGCGCGGGATAGGCGCGCGGATACGTCACCTCCTCCACCGGCCCGGGCGGGCGCGGCGGGGCGTAGCGCCCGCAGCCGGCCAGCACGAGCAGCGCCAGCAGCGCGCAGGCGCCCCTCACGCCAGGCGCTCCTTCCACCCGGCCACCTGCGCGCGCACGTTGTCCGGCGCCGTGCCGCCGAAGGAGCGGCGCGAGGCGACGGAGGCGGCCGGCGACAGCACGCCGAACACCCCCTCGTGGATGCGCGGCTCGACCTCGCGCATCTCCATGATCGTCAGCCCGGTCAGCTCCACCCCCATGGATTCCGCGCGCGCGACGAGGCGGCCGGTGACGTGGTGCGCGTCGCGGAAGGGCAGCTTCAGCTCGCGCACCAGCCAGTCGGCCAGGTCGGTGGCGGTGCTGAACCCCGCGCCCGCGGCGGCGGCCATGCGGGGGATGTCGGGCGTCATGTCGCGCACCATGGCCGCCGTCGCGGCGAGGCACAGCGTCAGCGACTCGGCGGCGTCGAACACGCCCTCCTTGTCCTCCTGCAGGTCCTTCGCGTAGGTCAGGGCAAGCCCCTTCACCACGGTCAGCAGGCCCACCAGCGCGCCGGTGATGCGCCCGGTCTTGCCGCGCACCAGCTCGGCGGCGTCCGGGTTGCGCTTCTGCGGCATGATGGAGCTACCCGTGGTCAGCCCGTCGCCCAGCTTCACGAAGCCGAAGGCGGGGTTGGTCCACAGCACGATCTCCTCCGCCAGCCGCGAGAGGTGGGTGGCGCAGATGGCGCAGGCGGCCAGGAACTCCATGGCGAAGTCGCGCGAGCCCACGGCGTCCAGGCTGTTGCGCGCGGGCCCGTCGAAGCCCAGCGCCTTCGCGGTCATGTTGCGGTCGGTGGGGAAGCCGGTGCCGCACATGGCGGCCGCGCCCAGCGGGCAGTCGGCGTTCAGCCGCGCGCGGGCGTCCAGCATCCGCCCGCGGTCGCGCCACAGCATCTCGGCATAGGCCAGCAGGTGGTGCCCGAAGGTGGTGGGCTGCGCGGGCTGGAGGTGGGTGAAGCCGGGCATGATGGTGCCGGCATGCTCCTCGGCGCGCTGCACGAAGGCGCGGATGCAGTCCTCCATCTGCGCGGCAAGGCCATCGGCGGCGTCGCGCACCCAGAGGCGGAAGTCCGTCGCCACCTGGTCGTTGCGGGAGCGGGCGGTGTGCAGGCGCTTGCCGGCCTCGCCGATCGCGTCGGTCAGGCGCGCCTCGATGTTCATGTGCACGTCCTCCAGCGCCTCGCTCCACTCGAAGGCGCCGGATTCGACCTGGGCGGCGATGGCGGCGAGGCCCTCGCGGATCGCCACCTCGTCAGCCTGGGATATGATGCCCACATGCGCCAGCATCGCCGCGTGGGCGAGGCTGCCGCGGATGTCCTGCCGCCACATGCGCCGGTCGAAGCCGACCGAGGCGTTGATGGCCTGCATGATGGCCGAGGGCCCCTCGGCGAAGCGCCCGCCCCATTGCTGGTTGGCGCCGGTGGTGTTGGAGATGTTCAAGGGAGTGCCGCTTCCGTGCCGATGACCCGCCGCCTCGTCGCGGCCTCTGCCCTGTCCCTACCCCTCGCCGCGCGCGGCGTGCAAGCCGCCCTGCCCGATGGCGGCATCGCAAGGCTGCGCGAGGCGTCGCGCCCGGCCGCCGCCGTGGTGTTCACCGACGCGGCGGGGGCCGAGCACGACTTCACCCGCTTCAACGGCCGCGGCCTGGTGGTGAACCTCTGGGCCACCTGGTGCCCGCCCTGCGTGGCCGAGATGCCGGCGCTGGACCGCCTGGCCGAGGCGGTGGCGGCCGAGGGCATCGAGGTGCTGGCCCTGTCCTCCGACCGTGGCGGGCGCGCGGTGGTGGAGGCGTTCTACGGGCGCGTCGGCATCCGCCGCCTGGGCGTGTGGCTGGACC
>JALHNW010000432.1 GCA_022843345.1 Rubritepida sp.
CGGGCCTCGGCCGCCTGGCCGGCCGCGGCCTCCTGCTCGGTGCGCTGGCGCTCGCCGGCGGCCTGCTCGCCGCGGGTGATCTCCTCCTGGAGTTCCTGGTACTGCCGGCGCAGCTCCTCCAGCCGAGCGGAGCGATCCACGCCGGCCTGCTGCTGGGCGGTGCCGACCAAGCCGCCCTGGATCGAACCACGGCGGGGCTGCGAGCGCAGACTGTCGCGCCCGTCATTCTCCGCCTCGAGGCGGGCGATCTGTGCACGCAGGGCCTCGGCCTGGGCGCGGCGGTCGGCCTCCTGCTCGCTGGGCAGCAGCAGGCCCGAGCCGCGGCGCACCCCGTCCAGCACGCGGGCGGCACCGGACAGCGCACGGGCCAGGGCGTTGGACAAGCCGATCGCCTGGTCGAGGCGAGCGAGGAACTGGTCAGCCGCGGCAGTGAGCTGCCCGAAGGCGCGGCCGACGGAGAGGGGCGCGCGTTCGAACTCGCCATTCAGCCGCTCGACGGCCCGCAGCAGCGCCGGGAACACCGTGTCAGCGGTGAGCTTGCCCTCACTTCCCAGCTTGCGCAGTTCGCCGATCGACACGCCGAGCTCGCGCGCCAGCGCCTGCGCCAGCGTGGGCAGGCCTTCCAGGATGGAGCGGAGCTCGTCGCCCTGGAGCGTGCCCGACGCCAGCGCCTGGGCGAGCTGCTGGGTGCTGGAAGCGATCTCCTGCTGCGACGCGCCAGACGCGATGGCGATGCGCTGCAAGCCACCCACGAGCGTGGCGACCTGGTCAGAGGTGGCGCCGATCTCACGGGCGGCGATCGAGAAGCGGGCGAAGGCGTCCACGCTCTCGCGCACGGCGACACCGGTCTGGAGGCTGTCGCGATACAGCCGGTCGTAGATTTCGCCGGCGCGTTCGACCGAGCCCAGCGCGGTGTTCAGCCGGCCCATGGACTGGGTGAGTGCGTCGCCGGCCACCACCACGGCGCGCAACCCGGCGGCGAGGCCGGCGATCTGCACGCCGCGGACGGCGACGTCGAGCAGGTCTAGCGCGCGGGATGCGCGATCGGCACCGCCCTGGATGCGCTCCAGGCTGCGCTGGCCGGTCTCGCCGACCTCGCGCAGCTCCTGCTTGACCCGGGCGGCATCGTCCAGCGACAGCCGGACGGAGACGCGGCGCGTGCTATCCGCCATGCGTCACGCCTCCTGCGTCAGTGTGGTGGTCAGGACCCGGGGGGATCAGTGCGGCGCGCGGCGCTGCCGGCGGCGAGGCCCATGCGCATGGCCAACAGGAGTTCCGCTGCCGCCCAGCCGCAGACGCCCATCTCGCGGGCGGTGGCGAGCGCCGCCGGCATGTCGAGGTCGAGGCCCGCCATCGTTGCCGTCGCGCAGGTGGTGCTGGCGGCCCAGCACGCGGCTCCCTCGACGCTGGCGGGGGCGTGGGCGGCGTAGGGACACGAGAGGCCGCAGTCGCGGTCCAGGGCCGCGCAGCCGCGGCAGTAGTCAGGGCCCTGGCCGAAGTGCCATTCGGCCCTGGCCCTCAGCCGTTTCCCTCCAGGGCCACGGCAGCGACCGGGCCTGTGGCGCGGTCCCAGAAGGCGGCCGCGATCTGGTCCATGTCCATCAGCCGCTCGACCGCCTCGGGCGAGAGTGGCAGCGGCTGGCCGGCGGCGTCGCCGACGCCCTCCCAGGCGGTGACGGCGTGGCGGGCCAGCGCCTTGACCAGGAAGGCGAAGGCCAGGCCTCGCGCCATGTCGGGGTCGAGCTCGGCCTCCGCGGCTCGCAGCGCGCCGAGACGACGGGCGGAGCCGGCTTGGGCCGCGGCCATGACCGCCGTGGTGATGGGGCGGATTTCCACGCGGACGCCGCGCGGCAGGTCGAGCCAGTACGGCTCGACCGGGAGGTCGAGGGTGAGCATTATGCGTACTCCGTTGCAGCCTGCTGATTGCGCAGCACGGCGGTCATCATTCGGGTGGCGGTTGCGTTGAAGGCGGCGCGGAAATCGAAGCCGGCTTCTACGCCGGCCGGCCCCTCGATCGGGGTCTTGGCCAGCGCCAGATAGACCTCGTGCAGCGTGATGGTCAGGCTGCGGTTGGCATCGATGGTGAAGGCGAGCGCAAATTCCGCCGAGGTGCCCGCCTGCGCCTGGGCGAGCAGCGTGGTGTTCTCGAAGCGCACGGTGATCTGACCGGTGCAGCGCGCGATGCCGGGATCCACGCCCTCCACGCGGCGATCGGCGCGAATGGTCCGCACCGCCTCCATGCCGTTGGCATAGGTGAGCCGCGCGCCGGTAACCTGCGCCAGCGCCGCTGCGCTCCGCGTGATGGATCCTTGGGCCTTGTTGAAGGCGGTATAGGCCGCGCTGGTCGGCGTCCCGCCGGACGTGGCACCGGTGCGCGCCGAGCCCTGGCCGAGCAGCCCGAAAGTCGCCGTCGCGGCACCGGTCGGCGTGAAGTCCATCTCCAGCGTGTCAGCGCGCACGCCGGTGCAGACATCGAAGCTGGGCACGTCCGGATAGCCGATCTCCATCGCGTTGCTCGGCAGCGCGGCCGCGCCCGAGCCGAAGGTGTGGATGAAGTTGGTGGTGCCGGTGGTGATCGGCGCGCCGAGCAGCAGCCGCAGCCAGTGGCCGAT
>JALHNW010000433.1 GCA_022843345.1 Rubritepida sp.
ACGGCGCGGATCGCCTCGCCGCGCCGCGCGTCGTTGGCGTTGCGCGACAGCAGGAGCTGCGCGGCGGCGCGGGCGATGTCCTTCTCCGCGCGCGGGTTCACCGCCTCGTGGTCCAGGTCGGCCTCGTCCAGGCCGGGCGGCAGGCCGAGCGTCCTGGCGATGCGCGCCAGCAGCCCCTCCAGCCCGCCCGCCTTGCCGATGGCGGCGCGCAGCCGCGGCTCGGCCCGGCGCAGCTCCGCCATCAGCCGCGCCAGGTCGGCCCCCTGCACCAGGGGAGCGAGGATGGTGGCCTCCTCCGCCTCCGGCAGCACCGCCTCGCGCGCGGTGGCCAGCTCGGCGGCGGCGTCCATCTCCTCCAGCAGGCCGAAGCCCGGCGGCAGGTTCGCCTCCAGCGGGAAGGAGCGCAGCAGGGTCTGCGCGAAGGAGTGGATGGTGGCGATCCGCATGCCGCCCGGCAGCTCCAGCACCTCGGTGAACAGGGTGCGGGCGCGGGCGACCTGCGCGGGCTCCGGCACCTCGCCCAGCAGGGCGCGCAGGTCGCCCAGCAGGGCGGCGTCGGTCTCCACCGCCCAGTCGCCCAGGCGGGCGTTCAGCCGCGTCGCCATCTCGGCCGCCGCGGCCTTGGTGAAGGTGAGGCACAGCAGCCCCTGCGGCCGGGCGCCGGCCAGCAGCAGGCGCAGGATGCGGTCCGTCAGCAGCTTCGTCTTGCCCGAGCCGGCGGAGGCGGTGACGAAGGCGGAGACCTGCGGGTCGCTTCCCTCGCGCTGGCGGGCGGCGGCGATTGAGCGGGCGCTGGAGCTGGGCATGGCGTGCAGCATAACGCGCGAGGCGCCGCGCCGAAATCAAGGCTGGCGCGGCGCGCCCGCCCGTGCCTAGCATCGTGGCAACGAGCCTGGGGAGGGCGTTGGATGCAGGTGTCGGACCGCGCGGGCGGGCTGTTCCTGGCGGCATTGGGCGCGGCCGCGGCCTGGGGCGGCTCGCGCCTGCCGCCGGTCCCGGGGCAGGATGTGGGGCCCGCCGCCTTCCCGATGCTGATCGGCTTCGGCCTCATGCTCTGCGGCGCGCTGATCGCGCTGGGCATCGGCCGCGGGCTGGAGGCGCCGGCCACCGATGAAGCCCCTGCCCCGCACGGCGCCTGGCGCGTGCTGCTGCCGCCCGCGCTGCTGCTGTTCTACGTGCTGGCGGCCGAGCGCCTGGGCTTCCTGCCCACCGCCTTCGTCATCGTCGCCGTCGCCGCCTGGGCGCTGGGCGCCGGGCCGCGGCTGGCGCTGGGCGTGGCGCTGGCCGCACCGCCGCTGGTGCACCTGGCCTTCGCGAAGCTGCTGCGCGTGCCGCTGCCCGAGGGCCTGCTGGCGGCGCCCTGGTGAACGACCTCCTCGAAGGCTTCCGCTTGGTGATGGCGACGGACGTGCTGGTGGCGATCTTCGCCTCGGCCGTCTACGGGCTGGTGGTGGGCTCGCTGCCCGGGCTGTCAGCCACCATGGCGGTCGCGCTGCTGGTGCCGGTCACCTTCTGGCTCTCGCCCATCGCGGCGGTGGCCACCATCATCACCGCATCCGCCATGGCGATCTTCTCGGGCGACATCCCGGGCGCCCTGTTGCGCATCCCCGGCACGCCGGCGAGCGCGGCCTACACCGACGAGGCCTACGCGCTCACCCGCAAGGGCCAGGCGGAGCTGGCATTGGGCGCGGGGCTGTGGTTCAGCGCCATCGGCGGCATCGTGGGCACGCTGTCCCTGATGCTGCTGGCGCCCGCGCTGGCGGAGATGGCGCTGAACTTCTCCACCTACGAATATTTCTGGCTGGCGCTGCTGGGGCTGATGTGCGCGACGCTGGTGGCGCGCTCCTCGCCCGTGAAGGCCATCGCCTCCATGCTGCTGGGCCTGCTGATCGCCTGCATCGGGATGGAGAACCCGGCCGGCACGCCGCGCTTCACCTTCGGCGTGGCGGAGCTGCTGGGCGGCATCGAGCCGATCCCCGCGCTGGTTGGGGTCTTCGCCGTCTCGGAAGTGATGCGCGCGATGGCGAGCGCGGAGCCGCCGAAGCTGCCGCGGCGGCGCTTCGGCTCGATCCTCGCGTCGCAGTGGACGCTGACGAAGAAGTACCAGTGGCCGATGTGGCGCGGCAACTTCGTGGGCGTCATCATCGGCGTGCTGCCCGGCGCGGGGGCCGACATGGCGGCCTGGGTGAGCTACGCGCTGTCCAAGCGGTTCAGCAAGGAACCCGAGAAGTTCGGCACCGGCCACCCGGAGGGGCTGGTGGAGGCCGGCGCGTCGAACAACGCCTCCCTCGCATCCGGCTGGGTGCCCTCGCTGCTGTTCGGCATTCCGGGCGACACCATCACCGCCATCGCCATCGGCGTGCTGTACATGAAGGGGCTGAACCCGGGGCCGACGCTGTTCACCGAGCGCGCGTCGTCCATGTACGCGCTCTACATCATCTTCATCCTGGCGAACCTGCTGATGATCCCGCTGGGGATCCTGATGATCCGCGCCGCCTCCGTCATCCTGCGCGCGCCGCGGGCCGGCGTGATGCCGGTGATCCTGCTGCTCTGCGCCGTGGGCGCCTTCGCCACCACCAACTCGCTGTTCGCCGTGCTGATGGTGGGA
>JALHNW010000434.1 GCA_022843345.1 Rubritepida sp.
GATGCGCCGGCGGCGCGCCGCCCGCCTGCCGAGCCGCCGCCCCGGCCCCGCCTGGCCGGGACCGTCCCCGACGACCGCGAGGCGCTGACGGGCGACAGCCGCGTCATCCTCGTCGTGGAGGACGACCCGGCCTTCGCGCGCATCCTGGCCGACCTGGCGCGGGAGAACGGGTTCCAGTGCCTCGTCGCCGCCGGCGCGGACGAGGGCGTGGCGCTCGCGCGCAGGCACCTGCCCCACGCCATCGTGCTGGACATCGGCCTGCCCGACCACACCGGCCTGTCCGTGCTGGACCGGCTGAAGCACAACACGCGCACGCGCCACATCCCCGTCCACGTCGTCTCCGCCCACGACTACGCGCGCGACGCGATGGAGCAGGGTGCCGTGGGCTACGTGCTGAAGCCCACGCGCCGCGAGGAGCTGGCGGCGGCGCTGGCCGGGCTGGAGCGGCGGCTGGACCGCAAGGTGCGCCGCGTGCTGGTGGTGGAGGACGACGCGGTGCAGCGCGAGGCCGTGCGCGCCCTGCTCTCGGCCGAGGGCGTGGAGACGGTGGGCGCGCCGACCGGCGGCGAGTGCCTGGAACGCCTCGCGCGCGAGACCTTCGACTGCGTGGTGCTCGACCTCGCCCTGCCCGACATGACGGGCTTCGAGCTGCTCGACCGCATGGGCGCGGAGGCGGATGCGCGGTCCTTCCCGCCCGTGGTGGTGTACACGGGCCGCGAGCTGAGCGCCGACGAGGAGCTGCGGCTGCGGCGGCGCTCCTCCTCCATCGTCGTCAAGGGCGCGCGCTCGCCCGAGCGGCTGCTGGGCGAGGTGACGCTGTTCCTCCACCAGGTGGTGGCCGACCTGCCGGGCGAGCAGCAGCGCGCCCTGGCCCGCACCCTGGCGCGCGACGCGGCGATCGAGGGGCGGCGCATCCTCCTCGTCGAGGACGATGTGCGCAACGTCTTCGCGCTCACCAGCGTGCTGGAGCCGCACGGCGCGGAGGTCGCCATCGCGCGCAACGGGCGCGAGGCGCTGGACGCGCTGGAGGCGGCCGCGGAGGCGGGCGGCGAGGGCTGGCCCGACCTGGTGCTGATGGACGCGATGATGCCCGAGATGGACGGCCTGTCCGCCGTGCGCGCCATCCGCGCGCGCGGCGGGGTGGCGGACGGCGCGCGCTGGCGCTCCCTGCCCATCCTCATGCTCACGGCCAAGGCGATGCCCGACGACCAGCGGCAGTGCCTGGACGCCGGGGCCAACGACTACATGGCCAAGCCGCTGGACGTGGAGAAGCTGCTTTCCCTCGTGCGCGTGTGGATGCCCCGGCGGTGAGCGGCGCGGCGGAGGACGGGGAGGACCCGCTGGAGGCGCTGGAGGCGCGCCTGCTGCTGGAGGCGGTGGCCGAGCGCTTCGGCCACGACTTCCGCGGCTATTCCCGCCCCTCCATGCTCCGCCGCCTGCGCGCGGCGCGCGAGCGCCTGGGCTGCGCCACGCTGTCCGCCCTGCAGGAGCGCGTGCTGCACGAGCCGGGCGCCTTCGAGCGGGCGGCCCCGCTGCTCACCGTGCAGGTGAGCGAGATGTTCCGCGACCCCACCTACTTCCGCGCGCTGCGCGAGTGCGTGCTGCCCCACCTCGCCACCTTCCCCTCGCTCAAGGTGTGGGTGGCGGGCTGCGCGGAGGGGGAGGAGCTGTACTCGCTCGCCATCCTGTTCCGCGAGGAGGGGCTGGAGGCGCGCACCGTCTTCTACGCCACCGACATCAGCCCCGAGGCGCTGCGCCGCGCCGAGGCGGGCATCTACCCGCTGGAGCGCATCGCCGCCTTCACGGAGAACCACCGCCTGTCGGGCGGGCGCGGCTCGCTGTCCGAGCACTACACCGCCCGCTACGGGGCCGCGGCCTTCGACCGCAGCCTGCGGGCGCGCGCGGTGTTCGCCGACCACAGCCTGGCCACCGACGAGGCCTTCGCGGAGGTCCACCTCGTGTCCTGCCGCAACACCCTGATCTACTTCGGCCGCGCGCTGCAGGACCGCGCGCTGCGGCTGTTCCGCGAATCGCTGGCGCGCGGCGGCTTCCTGGGGCTGGGCGCGCGCGAGACCCTGCGCTTCTCCCCCGAGGCAGCCGCCTTCGAGGAGTTCCACGCGGCCCAGCGCATCTGGCGCCGCCGCGCCGACGCCGCGCCCCCGCCCGCCCCGGAGCCCGCCCATGCCTGACCGCGACCACGACGACGGCCCGGACGGCGCCCAGGACCCCGTCACCTTCCTGCTGGTGGACGACCTGCCCGCCAACCTCGACGCGCTGGAGGCGCTGCTGCGCCGCGACGGGCTGCGGCTGCTGCGCGCCGCCTCGGGGACGGAGGCGCTGGAGATCCTCCTCGCCGAGGGCGGCGGCATCGCGCTGGCCCTGGTGGACGTGCAGATGCCCGGGATGGACGGGCTGGAGCTGGCCGAGCTGATGCGCGGCGCGGCGCGCACGCGCGACATCCCGCTGGTGCTGGTGACCGCGGGCGGGGCGGACGCGGCGCGCCGCTTCCGCGGCTACGAGGCGGGGGCGGTGGACTTCCTCGACAAGCCGGTGGACCCGCACACGCTGCGCCAGAAGGCCGACGTGTTCTTCCGGCTGGAGCGCCA
>JALHNW010000435.1 GCA_022843345.1 Rubritepida sp.
GCCACCCGCGCCCTTGACCGCGCGGCGGGCACCAACACCTCCGGCGCCTTCCCGAACCAGAGCGACGGCACCCGCGCCAACCCCGAGGGCACCGCGCTGGGCCGCGCCGTGGATCGCGCGACGGACGGCACGGCGACCACCGGCCGCACGGCCACCGGCACGATGACCGATGGCCGCGCCAACGTGGCGACCACCGGCGCCGGCACCGCCGGCATCTTCTCGGAGCGCCAGCGCGTCTCCCAGATCATCGGCTCGCGCGTCTACAACGACCGTAACGAGGCGATCGGCGAGGTGGACGACATCATCATGACCGGCACCACCCCGATGGCCATCGTCTCGGTCGGCGGCTTCCTTGGCATCGGCGCGCGCCTCGTCTCCGTGCCGATGAGCGACCTGCAGTGGAACCAGGAGCGCGAGCGGATCATGCTGCCGGGCGCGAGCAAGGAGCAGCTCCAGTCCCGCCCGGCCTTCGACTACGGCTCGCTGCGCCGCTCGTAACGGGCGCGCGGGATCCGGGGTGGCGCGGGAACGCGCCACCCCTTTTCGCATCCGGGGGATCGCCCATGTCCGACGCCGCCTCGCCCGCCGTGCCGCGCCCGGCCGTGTGGCGCCGCGCCTGGGCGGTGGCGACCTCCGACAAGATCTCGCTCACCTCCGCCGGCTGCGCCTTCTACGCCATGCTGGCGCTGTTCCCGGCGATCTCCCTGCTGGTGGCGCTGTACGGGCTCTGGTTCGACCCGGTGACGGTGGAGCCGCAGCTGGACATCCTGCGCCGCCTGCTGCCGGAATCCACCTTCTTCCTCATCGCGGGCCGCGTGCACGACCTGGTGACGCAGCCACGGCCGGCGCTGGGGGTGAAGTTCGCCGTCTCGCTGGTCATCGCGCTGTGGTCGGCCTCGGCCGGCGTGCGGGCGCTGATGGGCGCGCTGAACCTGGCGCATGCCCAGGCGGAGGAGCGCAGCCTGCTGGCCTACTACGGCACCGCCTTCGGCATCACGCTGGGGGCGATCCTGGCGGTGGTGGTGGGCATCGCGCTGCTGGTGGGCCTGCCCAAGGTGCTGGACCTGGTGGGGCTGGACGCCCTGTCCGCCTTCCTGGTGCGCTTCGCCTCCATCGCGCTGCTGCTGGGCTTCGTGCTGGTGGCGGTGTCGGTGCTGTACCGGCTGGGGCCGGCCCATCCGCCGGAGCACTGGCGCCTGTTCGGCCCCGGCGCCGTCTCGGCCACGCTGCTCTGGGCGGTGGCGAGCGGGCTCTTCTCCACCTACGTCGCCAACTTCGCGGGCTACGACGCCACCTACGGCACGCTGGGGGCCGCGGTGGCGCTGCTGATGTGGTTCTACGTCTCCACCTACGTCATCCTGCTCGGCGCCGAGCTGGACGCGGAAATCGAGCGGAGCGGGGGGTGAGGCGGCGCCGGGACCGCGAGGGTCGGCCGCGCACGGCGCGGCCCGCCGCCCGGACGACTGCTGGCAACGGGGCGCGGGTGGCGCGGCGAAGCCAAGGCGGCGTATGCCGCCGCCCGGCGTTTGAGGGCGTGGCGAAGCAGCCTGACGCCCTCTGCGTCAGGCTTCCACCTGCTCCACGCCCAGCACCTCGGGCACGTAGTGGCGCAGCATGTTCTCCACCCCGTGCTTGAGCGTGGCGCGCGAGGAGGGGCAGCCCGAGCAGGCGCCCTGCATCTTCAGCCGCACGATGCCGTCGCGGAAGCCGCGGAACACGATGTCCCCGCCATCGCCGGCCACGGCGGGGCGCACGCGGGTGTCCAGCAGCTCCTTGATCTGGGCCACCGCCTCGGCGTCGGCGGGGTCGAAATCCTCCTCGCCCGCGGCCTCCGCGCCCTCGATCACCGGCAGGCCGGCCAGGAAGTGCTCCATCACCGCGCCCAGCACCTGCGGGCGCAGGGCCTGCCACTCCACCGCGTCGTCCTTGGTGACGGTGATGAAGTCCCCGCCGAGGAAGACGCGCGCCACGCCCGGCAGCGCCAGCAGGCGATGGGCGAGGAAGGAGCGGGAGGTGTCGTCGCCCGCCACGAAGTCGGCCGTGCCGGCGGCGCCCATCACGTCGCGGCCCGGCAGGAACTTCAGCGTGGCGGGGTTGGGGGTGCCTTCGGTCTCGATGAACATGGCGTGTCCTGGGCGCTGTGGCGTTCCGGACGCAGATGGTCCTGTTTCCCCCGCCATGCAAGCCGCGCCGCGTGAGGCCCTGGCATGAGGCTTGCGTGGGGCTGCCCATGTTCGTCAGCGACCCCATCCGCCTGGCCTTCCGCCCCCCCGGCAGCGCCGAGCTGCCGCAGCCCACGGATGGCGGCCCGCCGCTGGGCGCCGACGAGGCGATCCCCATCCCTGGCGAGATCACCTTCGACGAGGTGGTGGAGGGGCTGAACCCCCTGCACCACCTGCCGGGGGTGGGCATGATCTACCGCATGGCGACCGGGGCGGAGCTGCACCCGGCCATGCGGGCATTGGGCGCGGGCATCACCGGCGGGCCGCTGGGCATGGCGCTGGCGGGCGTGATGTCCTTCATCGAGATGACGGCGCTCGGCGCCGGCCTGCGCGCCACGCTGGCCGGCGAGCCGGGCCCGCTGCTGGCCGCCGCCCCCGCGCCCC
>JALHNW010000436.1 GCA_022843345.1 Rubritepida sp.
CTTCGGCTACAAGGTCGCCGTCTGGCTCTCGCCCCTCATCACCATGGTCGAGCGCCTCGACCAGCTGCGCCCGCGCGTGGAGCGCGTGCAGCTCGGCGGTGCTGCCGGCACGCTGGCCGCGCTCGGCGACCGCGGCCTCGTGGTGCAGGAGGAGCTGGCGCGCGAACTGGGCCTCGCCACCGGCGACATCCCCTGGCACGCCGCGCGCGACGGCGTGGCCGAGGCGGTGAACTTCCTCGGCCTGCTCTGCGGCGCGCTGAGCAAGATCGCCACCGACGTCATCTTGCTGATGCAGACCGAGGTGGCGGAGGTGAACGAGCCATACGTCCCCGGCCGCGGCGGCAGCAGCACCATGCCGCAGAAGCGCAACCCGATCGCCTGCGAATACGTCATCGCCCAGTCCCGCGGCGTGCACGCCCTGGTGCCCCAGGTGCTGGCCGCGATGGCGGTGGACCAGGAGCGCGGCACCGGCCCCTGGCAGGCCGAGCCGCTGGCCATCGCCCAGGCCTTCACGCTGGCCCATGGCGCGCTGGCCCAGGCGCGCTTCCTCTCCGAAGGCCTGCAGGTGGACGCCCGCCGCATGCGCCGCAACCTGGACAGCACCGGCGGCCTGATCGCGGCCGAGCAGGTGATGATGGGCCTGGCCCCCGTGCTGGGCCGCGGCGAGGCGCACCACGTCGTCAACCACGCCTGCGACGCCGCACTCGCCGAGGGCATCCCGCTCGCCGAGGCCCTGCTGCGCGAGGCGGAGGTCACCTCCCGCCTGCCGCGCGCCGAGATCGTGGCCCTGTGCGACCCGGCGAACTACCTCGGCGCGGCCGGCGCCTTCGTGGACCGGGTGCTGGCGCGCCTGTAGGCGCCGCGCCTACACCGCCGAGGCGAAGCCGCTGCCGCCCTTGCGGTACGCCTCGCGCGGGGGGGCGAAGATGTCCAGCACCGTGCACCCCTCCGGCCCCGCGCGCATCGTGTGCGGCACGCCGCCCGGGGTGCGCCAGAAATCGCCCTTCACGACCGCGATCTCCTCGCCGCCCTGGATGCGCACGGCGCTGCCTTCCAGCAGCACGCCCCATTGCTCCTCCGGGTGCGCGTGCAGCGTGCCCTCGCCGTTCGGCGCGATCGTCACCACGGACAGCATCGCGTGCTCGCCGGGGAAGATGCGCGTGGTGACGCCCGGCGCCAGCTCGCGGAACAGGCCCTGGGTGGCGTCGTGCAGCTGGTGGAATTCGTCGCGCTGGCTCATGTCGTCTCCTCGTCGCGCGCAGGGTTGCGCGGCACCGGCCCGCGCGCAAGGCTGGGCCTCGACATGACGCCCTTCCGCATCGGCCACATCGGCACGCCCCCGCACCCCTCCTTCGCCGCGACCATGGATCAGGACCCGCTGCTCCAGCGCGTGGAGATCCCCATGGACGCGCCGCTCGCCACGCAGGTCGCCATGCTGCGCGAATGCGACGGCTACTACGTCATCGCCGCGCGCGACGAGCTGCCCCGGCCGCTGCACGTCCACCGCGAATTGCTGGCGCAGCTGCCCAACCTGCTGATGGCGGCCTCCGGCGGTGCCGGCTACGACACGCTCGACCCCGCTTCCTGCACCGAAGCGGGCGTGCTCCTCGTCAACCAGGCCGGCGGCAACGCCCGCGGCGTGGCCGAGCACGCGGTGGGCATGATGCTCGCCTGCCTCAAGCGCATCCCCGAATCGCACGCGCGCATGAAGGCCGGCACCGCGGCCGACCGCAACATCCAGATGGGGCGCGAGCTGTCGGGCCGCACCGTCGGCCTCGTCGGCTGCGGGCACATCGGCACCCTCGTCTCGGCCATGCTGCGCGCCGCCTTCGGCTGCCGCATCCTGGCGGCGGACCCCGCGCTGGACGACGCCGCCCTGCGCGAACGCGGCGCGGAGAAGGCGGACCTCCCCACCCTGCTGCGCGAGGCCGACGTGGTCAGCCTGCATTGCCCCCTGTCGCCGGACACGCGCGGCATGATGGGTGCCGCGCAATTCGCCGCCATGAAGCCCGGCGCCGTCTTCGTCACCACCGCGCGGGGCTCCATCCACGACGAGGACGCGCTGCTGGCCGCGCTGGAATCCGGCCACCTCGCCGGCGCGGGGCTGGACGTGTGGGCGCAGGAACCGCCCCCGCCGGCGCATCCCCTGCTGCACCACCCCGCCGTCATCGCCTCCCAGCACATCGCGGGCGTGACGCATGAGAGCCGGTCGAACATCACCCGCATCGCGGCGCTCGCCTTCGGCGACCTGGCCGCCGGCCGCCTGCCGCCGCGCATCGTGAACCCCGCCGCCATCCCGGGTTTCGAGGCGCGCTGGAAGGCCCGCCTGGCGCGCTAACCCGCCCGCAGCAGCCCCGGCCCGTGCCGCTTCAGCCACGCCGTCGCCGCCGCGCGGTGCGGGGTGCGCGATTCGCACAGCGCCCAGAAGCGCGGCCCGTGGTTCATCTCCCGCAGGTGCGCCACCTCGTGCGCCACCACGTAGTCCAGCACCCAGTCCGGCGCCATCACCAGCCGCCAGGTGAAGCTCAGCGTCCGGTCCGGCGCGCAGGAGCCCCAGCGCGTGCGCGTGTCCTTCAGCCGCACCGCGGCCGGGCGCACCCCCA
>JALHNW010000437.1 GCA_022843345.1 Rubritepida sp.
CTACCGCGACTGCGCGCGCCGCATCATGGAAGCCCGCGCCGCCATCGCCGCCGGCATCGCCGCCATCCCGGGGCTGGAGGCGCTGCCGGGCCGCCACGCCATCCTGGTGTTCCGCAGCACCGACCCCGCCCTGCCCATCGCCGCGGTGGCCGAGGCGCTGGAGCGCCGCGGCTGGCTCGTCTCCCGCCAGGCGGAGCCGGAGGGCATCCACCTGCACCTGAACCCGCTGCACGCCGAGGTGGCTGCCGACTACGTCCACGCGCTGCGCGAGGCGGCGGCGGAGGCCCGCGGTGCCGTCCCGGCCCGGCGCGAGGAGGCGCGCGCCTATTGAATTCGCTTGAACGCGGCGCGGCGCCGCCTTAAATGGACGTTACTTAACGAAACGTCCATGCATAAGGGTCACCCATGACGATCATCCGCCGCCGCGGCGTGCTGTCGCTCGCCGCCACGCTGGGCGCGGGCGCGCTGGCCGCCCGTCCCGCCCTGGCGCAGCCCGCCGTGGCCACCAACTGGCCCGACCGCTCGGTCCGCATCATCGTCCCCTACAACGCGGGCGGCATCACCGACGTGATCTCGCGCGGGATGGCCGTGGGCCTGCAATCCGTGCTCGGCCAGCCGGTGGTGGTGGAGAACCGGCCGGGCGCCAACGGCACCGTCGGCACGCTCGCCGCCGCGCGCGCCGCGCCGGACGGCACCACCATCACCATGGGCATCACCGACACCTTCGCCATCAACCGCTCCACCTTCCGCACCCTGCCCTACAACGACGAGACGGATTTCGCGCCGATCTCCATGGTCACCCGCGTGCCCTTCGCGCTGATGACCGGCGCGCACCGGCGCGAGATCACGGACTGGACCACCTTCCTCGCCGCCGCGCGGCGCCAGGCGGGCGCGCTCACCCACGCCTCCTGGGGCGTCGGCTCCTCCTCGCACCTCGCCTTCGAGTTCGTGGCCCGCGCCCAGCGCTTCGAGAAGCTGCACGTGCCCTTCGCCGCCCAGGCGCCGGGCATGCAGGCCATCGCGGCGGGCCAGGTGGATTCGATGATGCTGCCGGTGGGGGGCGCCGAATCCCTGGCGCGCGACAACCGGGCGCGCATCATCGCGCTGGCCCACCCCACCCGCATCGAGCTGACGCCCAACGTGCCGACGCTGACGGAGCTGGGCGTGCCGCTCACCACGGGCCTGTGGCTCGCGCTCTACGCCCCCGCGCGCACCCCCGCGCCCATCCTGGCCCGGCTGAACCAGGCGGTGCGCGAGGGCTGCCGCCACCCGCAGACCATGGAGGTGTTCCGCCAGCAGGCCGGACAGCCCGAGCCCTCCACGCCGGAGGAACTCGCCGCCTTCGCCCGCAGCGAGCGCGAGCAGTGGGGCAACCTCGCGCGCGAGAAGGGCATCACCGTCGAGAACTGACGCCGGGCCGGGGCGGCGCTCAGCCGAACGGCAGGCGCAGCCCCGGCTCCCTCCACGGCATCCGCAGCAGCTGCCCGGTGGTGGACAGCGTGACCCAGGCGGTGCGCATCCCCTCGCCGCCGAAGCAGATGTTGGTGGGCATGCGGTCGGGCATCCGCACCACGTCCAGGATCTCGCCGGCGGGCGATACGGTGGTGACCTCCCCGCTCACCAGCGTCGCCACCACCACGTTGCCCGCCGCCGTCACCGCCAGGCTGTCCAGCCGGCGGAAGCCGGGGAACTGGCACAGCAGCGTGCCGCCATGCGGCGAGGGCCAGGGCGACCTGTGCAGCATCCCCGGCCCCACGACGTCGAAGCGCCACAGCCGGCCGGTCTCCGTCTCGGCCACGTAGAGCACCTCGCCATCCGGCGACAGGCCGATGCCGTTGGCGCCGCCGAAGACCGGGTGCGCCGCCTCCACGATGCGGCTGCCGTCCAGCGCGGCCCAGTACACCGCGCCGTGGTCGCGGTCGCGGCCGCGCACCTTGCCCAGGTCGGTGAACCAGAAGCCGCCGCTTCCGTCGAGCTGGAGGTCGTTGGGCCCCTTCAGCGCGTGGTCGCCGCAGCGGTCGTACAGGGTGCGGACGGTGCCGTCGGCGGCCACCACCTCGATCCGCCCGCCGTCGTAGTCGGCCCCCTGGCCGGCGGGGCGCAGCAGGCCCGGCTCCTCGTGCCACGCGAAGCCGCCGTTGTTGCACAGGATGAAGGACCCGTCCGGCCCCGCCGCCAGCCCGTTCGGCGCCCCGCCCACCGTGGCGATGACGCTGCGCCCACCGTCCGGGCCGATGCGGGTGATGCGCCGCGCCTCGATCTCGACCAGCGCGACGCCGCCATCGGGCAGCGCCACGGGGCCTTCGGGGAAGCGCAGCCCCGTCGCGACGATCTCTGCGCCCGGCGGCAATGCGGTCATGGTCTCCCCCTCTCCCGTTCCGCGCATCCTGCGCGCGGGCACGGGCGCCGGGAAGGCCCCCTCAGCGGGAGCGCAGCACCACGCAGCCCGCGGCGACGGAAACGGCGCGCAGCGACGGCGCGGGGGCCATCTGCGTCTGGCCGGCCAGCCACGCCTCGTGCAGCCCCTCCAGCACGGGGGCGATCCAGCGGCCATCGGCCGCATCGCGCGTGGCGACGACGGGCGCGCCGAGGTGGCGGA
>JALHNW010000438.1 GCA_022843345.1 Rubritepida sp.
GTCGAGCCGCCGCTGGAGGCGCCGCCCGGCTGGTCGCGCCCGCTCTGGCTCGCGCTGCTGCTGGGCGCCGTCGCCATCCCGCCCTTCCTGGGCGACTTCGCGCTGATCGTGCTGACCGAGATGGCGATCATGGTGCTCTTCGCCGCCTCCCTGCACCTCATCATGGGGCCGGGCGGCATGGCGAGCTTCGGCCACGCCGCCTATTTCGGCCTGGGCGCCTATGGCGCGGCGCTGCTGGCGAAGCACCTGGACGCGCCGATGGAGATCGGCCTGCTCGCCGCGCCGCTGATGGCGGGCTTCGCGGGCATCGTGTTCGGCTGGTTCTGCGTGCGCCTGTCCGGCGTCTACGCGGCGATGCTGACGCTGGCCTTCGCGCAGATCGCCTGGTCCGCCGCCTTCCAGTGGGTGGAGCTGACGGGGGGCGACAACGGCATCCTGGGCGTCTGGCCCTCGGCCTGGGCGCGGGACAAGCTGGCCTTCTTCTACCTCGCGCTCGCGCTCTGTGTGGCGGGCACCTTCATGCTGCGCCGCGCCATCTTCGCGCCCTTCGGCTTCGCGCTGCGCGCGGGGCGCGACAGCCCGCTGCGCGCGGCGGCCATCGGCATGGACGGCTTCCGCATCCGCTGGGCCGCCTTCATCCTGGCCGCCGTGATGGCCGGCGTGGCGGGCGGGCTGTTCGCCTATTCCAAGGGCAGCGTCTTCCCCACCATGCTCGCCATCCCGCGCAGCGTGGACGCGCTGCTGATGGTGCTGCTGGGCGGCGTGCAGACGGTGAGCGGCCCGGTGGTCGGCGCGCTGGCCTACACCTGGCTGCACGAGCAGCTGATGCGCGCCTTCGACCTGTGGCGCCTGATCCTGGGCAGCGTGATCCTGGCGCTGGTGTTGTTCTTCCCCCAAGGGCTGGCCGGCGCCTTCAGGAAGCGCGCATGACCCTCGAAGTCGAGAACTTGAAAAAATCCTTCGGCGGCGTGCATGCCGTCCAGGGCGTGTCGCTGCGCGTCGCGGCGGGCGAGCTCCTGGCGCTGATCGGCCCCAACGGCGCGGGCAAGTCCACCTGCTTCAACATGCTCAACGGCCAGCTGCGCCCCGATGGCGGCTCGGTACGCCTCAAGGGGCGCGACATCACCGGCATGGCCCCGCGCCGCATCTGGCGGCTGGGCGTGGGCCGCACCTTCCAGATCACCGCCACCTTCGGCAGCATGAGCGTGGTGGAGAACGTGCAGATGGCCCTGCTCTCCCACCGCCGCCGCCTGTTCGACCTCTGGCGCCCGGTGGCGAAGGAGGACCCGGCCGAGGCGCTGGCCCTGCTGGGGCGCGTCGGCATGGCGGGGCAGGCCGCGCGCCCCTGCGGCGTGCTGGCCTATGGCGACCTCAAGCGCGTGGAGCTGGCCATCGCGCTCGCCAACAGCCCCGCGCTCCTGCTGATGGACGAGCCCACCGCCGGCATGGCGCCGGCCGAGCGCGTGGCGCTGATGGAGCTGACCGCGCGCATCGCCCGCGATTCCGGCATCGCCGTGCTGTTCACCGAGCACGACATGGACGTGGTCTTCGCCCATGCCGACCGCATCGTGGTGCTCGACCGCGGCATCCCGATTGCCGAGGGGCTGCCCGCCCAGGTGCGCGCCGACCCGCGCGTGCGCGAGGTGTACCTGGGCACCGGCGGCACCCATGCCCACTGACGCCGCGCCCATGCTCGACGTGGTGGACCTGCACGCGCATTACGGCCGCGCGCACATCCTGCAGGGCGTCACCTTCTCGGTGCGCCAGGGCGAGGTGGTGGCGCTGCTGGGCCGCAACGGCGCGGGCAAGAGCACCACGATGAAGGCGCTGATCGGCCTCGTGCCGCCCAGCGCGGGCAGCATCGCCTTCGCCGGCCGCGCCGTGGCGGGGATGGAGCCGCATGCCATCGCCCGCCTGGGCCTGGGCTACGTGCCGGAGGAGCGGCGCATCTTCACCGAACTCACGGTGCGCGAGAACCTGGAGGTCGGCCGCCGCGGCGAGGGCTGGACGCCCGCGCGCATCGCGGAACTCTTCCCGTCGCTGGCCAGCATGATGGACCGCCCGGGCGGGCGGATGAGCGGGGGCGAGCAGCAGATGCTCACCATCGGCCGCACCCTGATGGGCAACCCGCGCCTGCTGCTGCTGGACGAGCCCAGCGAGGGCCTGGCCCCCGTGATCATCGAGCGCATGGCCGACGCCATCGGCCGGCTGAAGCGCGAGGGCCTGTCCATCCTGCTGAGCGAGCAGAACCTGCACTTCGCCCGCCTGGTGAGCGACCGCGCCCTGGTGCTGGAGAAGGGCGCCATCCGCTGGGAAGGCCCCATGGAGGCGCTGATGGCCGATGACGCCGCCCGCGCCGCCTACCTGAGCGTGTGATCCAGCAGGGCCGGCAGCGCATCGGGCGTGGCCGCCACGGCATCCGCCCTGTCGCCCGCGCCGTAGCCCCAGGCGGCGAAGACGCTGCGCACGCCGGCACCGGAAGCGGCGCGGATGTCGTTGGCGTGGTCGCCCACCATCACCGCCTCGCCCGGCGCCGCGCCGGCCGCCGCCAGCACGCCCAGGACGTGGCCGGGATGGGGCTTGCGGACC
>JALHNW010000439.1 GCA_022843345.1 Rubritepida sp.
GTGAAGCCCGCCCCGCCGCCGAAGCCCCTGCCCTTCGTGGCCCGCATCGGCGCCGCCGTGCTGGGCCGCCTGGGCGAATGGCGCGACGCCACGGGCTTCCTGGGCGAGACGGTGGTGACCGGCGGCGCGCTGGCCATCCGCCCCTGGCGCCTGCGCGCGGCCGAGGTGCTGCGCCACCTGGACGAGGCGGGCACGCGCGCCTTCCCGCTCTGCATCCTGCTGGGCGTGCTGATCGGGGTGATCCTGGCCTTCCAGTCCTCCATCCCCATGCGCCAGTTCGGGGCGGAGATCTTCATCCCCCAGCTCGTCGGCATCTCGCTGACGCGCGAGCTGGGGCCGCTGCTGGCCGGCATCGTGCTGGCCGGCCGCACCGCCTCCGCCTACGCCGCCGAACTGGGCACCATGAAGGTGAACGAGGAGGTGGACGCGCTGACCACCATGGGCCTGGACCCCATGGCCTGGCTGGTGGTGCCGCGCGTGCTGGCGGCCGCCGTGGTGATGCCGGTGCTGGCGCTGGTGATGATCGTCACTGGCATGGGCGGCATGGCGATCGTCATGGCCACGCTCGGCTACCCGCCGGTGACGGTGGCCAGCCAGGTGCAGCAATGGCTGTCCGTGGGGGATCTCGCGGGCGGGCTGGCGAAGGCGGCGGCCTTCGGGCTGGCGATCGGCTTCATCGGCTGCCGCGCCGGGTTGGGCGCCGGGCGCGGCCCGCGCGCGGTGGGCGATGCGGCGACGGCCGCGGTGGTGGGCGGCATCGTGGCGCTGGTGGTGCTGGACGGCGTCTTCGCCGTGCTGTTCTTCCGGCTGGGCTGGTAGGCATGGCCGAGGCGGTGATCCGGGCCGAGGGCGTGGCGATGCGCTTCGGCGCGCGCACCCTGTTCGAGGGCGTGTCCTTCGAGGTGCGGCGCGGCGAGGTCTTCGTCATCCTCGGCGGGTCGGGCTGCGGCAAGTCCACGCTGCTGAAGCTGCTGATCGGCCTGCTGGCGCCCACCGCCGGCACGCTGTCCGTGCTGGGCGAGGGGATCGCCACGCTGGAGGGCGAGGCGCGGCGCGGCCTGCTGCGGCGCATCGGCGTGATGTGGCAGCAGGGCGCCCTGCTGGGCAGCCTGAGCCTGCGGGAGAACGTGATGCTGCCCATCGAGGCGCACACCGCGCTGCCCGAGGCCGGCCGCGCCCTGGTGGCCGCCGCCAAGCTCGGCCTCGTCGGCCTGGGGGACGCCACCGAGCGCCTGCCGGCCGAGATATCGGGCGGCATGCTCAAGCGCGCCGGCATCGCCCGCGCCATGGCGCTGGACCCCGAGATCCTGTTCCTGGACGAGCCGAGCGCGGGGCTGGACCCCATCACCTCCGCCGGGCTGGACCAGCTGATCCTCGCCCTGGCGAAGGAGACCGGCACCACCTTCGTGGTGGTGACGCACGAGCTGCAATCCATCCTGGCCATCGGGGACCGCTGCATCATGCTGGACAAGGAGGCGCAGGGAATGATCGCCGAGGGCGACCCCAGGCGGCTGAAGGCCGAGAGCGCGCACCCCACCGTGCGCGCCTTCTTCCACCGCGAGGCGCTGTAGATGCCCGCGAACCGCAGCGCCTACGTCTCGGTCGGCACCATGGTGCTGGTGGGCGCCGCCCTGCTGGTGGGCTTCGTGCTGTTCCTCACCGGGGACCGGCTGCGCCAGGGCGACACGGTGTTCGAGACCTATTCGCGCGAATCCGTGCAGGGGCTGGAGACGGGCTCGCCCGTGCGCTACCGCGGCGTGCAGGTGGGGCGCGTCACCGAGATCGCGCTCGCCTCGGCCGCCTATCGCCGGCCGGAGGGGGAGGCCTTCGCCGGCGCCTTCCAGCTGGTGGTGATGCGCTTCGCCCTCGACCTCACGCGCATCGGCGACATCCCCCGGCTGGAGGACGCCGTCGCCCAGGGGCTGCGCGCGCGCCTCGCCACCACCGGCATCACCGGCGTGGTGTACATCGAGCTGGACTTCGTGGACCCCGACCGCTACCCCGCCGCGCCGCTGCCCTGGACGCCGGAGCACCTGGTCATCCCCTCCCAGCCCTCCACCACCGCCCAGGTGCAGGGCGCGGCCGAGACGCTGCTGCGCCGGGTGGAGAACGTGGACATCGAGGCGATCATCGCCAACCTCAACGGCCTGGTGACCGACATCCGCGCCCGGGTGAGCGAGGACGAGGTGCAAGGCCTGGTCTCCTCCGCCAACGGCCTGCTGCTGACGCTGCGCGAGGAGGTGCGCCGCGCCGACATCCCGGCCCTGGCCGGGGAGCTGCGGGGCGCGGCCGGCGGCATCCGCAACCTGGCCGAGGGGCGCGAGACGCGCGAGGCGCTGGCGCGCCTGAACGCCGTGCTGGGCGACATCCGCACCGCCACGCGCCAGGTCGGCCCCACGGTGGGCCGGGTGAACGCCACGGTGGGCGACGTGCAGGCCGACCTCGCCCCCATCCTGCGCGACCTGCGGGCCGCCACCGCCAACCTGCGCGAAACGACGGAGGCGCTGCGGCGCTCGCCCTCGCAGCTGCTGCTCGGCGCCCCGCCGCCGCCCCCGGAGCGCACCCGATGACCCGACGCCCCCTGCTGC
>JALHNW010000440.1 GCA_022843345.1 Rubritepida sp.
AGCGCGCCGGCCGCCGCGCGCGGGGCGTTCACCGCAGCACCTCGGCACCCATGCGCGCGCGCAGCACCTCGGGGATGGCGACGGAGCCGTCCGCGCCCTGATGCGTCTCCATCACGGCGATCAACGCCCGCCCCACCGCCACGCCCGAGCCGTTGAGCGTGTGCAGGAACAGGTTCTCCTTGCCGCGGCGGAAGCGCGCCTTCATCCGCCGCGCCTGGAAGTCCCGCGTGTTGGAGCACGACGAGATCTCCCGCCACGCCTTCTGCCCCGGCAGCCACACCTCCAGGTCATAGGTGCGGGCCGCGCCGAAGCCGGTGTCGCCGGCGCAGAGGAACACCCGCCGCCAGGCCAGGCCCAGCTCCGTGAGCACCCGCTCGGCGCAGCGCGTCATCCGCTCGTGCTCCGCCGCCGACTGCCCGGGCGTGCAGATGCTCACCATCTCCACCTTGGAGAACTGGTGCTGGCGCAGCATCCCCCGCGTGTCCCGCCCGGCCGAGCCCGCCTCCGAGCGGAAGCAGGGGGTGAGCGCGGCGTAGCGCACCGGCTCGGCGGGCTCGGGGATGATCTGCCCGGCGACGAGGTTGGTCAGCGGCACCTCGGCGGTGGGGATGAGGAAGTGCTCGCCGCTGGCGAAGAGGTCCTCGCCGAACTTGGGCAATTGCCCGGTGCCGAACAGGGCGGGGGCCTTCACCAGCACCGGCGGGGCCACCTCGGCGTAGCCGTGCTCCGCCACGTGCAGGTCCAGCATCCACTGGCCCAGCGCGCGCTCCAGCCGGGCGAGCTGGCCCTTGAGCACCACGAAGCGGCTGCCGGACAGGCGGGCGGCGGCCTCGAAATCCATCAGGCCCATGGCCTCGCCCAGCTCCCAGTGCTCCTTCGCGCCGGGGATGTCGCGCGGCTCGCCATGGGTGTGCAGCACCACGTTGGCGGATTCGTCGCGCCCCTCGGGGACGTCGGCGTCGAGGATGTTGGGGAGGGCGGCGAGCGCCTCGTCCAAGTCCTTTTTACGACCTTCAGGCAGGGCTTCGGCTGACGCAACGAAGGAAGCGGACACCGACGCCTTCAGTCGCTCGACTTCCGCCATATCACCGCGCTTCGCTGCGATGCCAATCTCGCGGTTGAGGGCGTTCTTCGTGGCCTGCTGGGACTCCGCCCATTCCGTCGCTTCTCGCCACAGCTTATCCCTGGCGAGAATTTCACGAGCCTGCGGCTCCAGCCCGCGACGGCCCATCGCCGCGTCGAAGGCATCGGGATTGGCGCGGATCGCGCGGATGTCGTGCATCGCCAGCGTATAGGGCAGCCGCGCCCGTCAGTCCACGCGGCGCAGCGCCTGGACCAGCTCCACCGTGTCCATCGCGCCATCCCAGTGGGCCAGCAGCGCCTCCCGGTTCAGCGCGATCCAGCCGCAGACGGCGCCCAGCACCGCGGGATCGAGCGTGCCTTCCAGCAGCCGCGGCTCGGGCCGGATGCCCACCACGGCCGCGCCCTCGATCACCATGCGGTCCCCGCCCTGCGCCGAGACCTTCACGCGCGCATCATGCCGCGCCCCGCCGCGCGGACTGACCCAGACCGTCACCGGCAGGCCGGTGGTCCGGCCGAACAGGTTCGCCATCTCGAAGAGGTCGTCCTCAGCCGGCCGCGGCAGCCCGTCCATGGCTCACGCCCCCGCATCCGGCTTCGGCGCCATCCACCGCGCCGCCAGGATGCTGATCTCGTAGAGCAGGATCAGCGGCACCGCGAGGCCGATCTGCGAGATGATGTCCGGCGGGGTGATGATCGCCGCCACCACGAACATCCCCACGATGGCGTAGCGCCGTCCCTTGCGCAGCGATTCCACGTTGAGGATGCCCACCTTGCACAGCAGCGTCAGCAGCACCGGCATCTGGAAGGCGATGCCGAAGGCCAGGATCATGTGCATCACCAGCGACAGGTACTCGCTGACCTTCGCCTCCAGCTGGATCGGCACGGTGCCCGCCCCGGCCGGCGTCTCGAAGGAGATGAAGAACTGCCAGGCCAGCGGGAAGATGAAGTAGTAGGCCAGCGCCGCGCCCATGAGGAACAGGAAGGGCGAGGCGACGAGGAAGGGCGTGATCGCCCGCTTCTCGCTGCGGTACAGGCCAGGGGCGATGAACAGCCACAGCTGCGTGGCCCAGATGGGGAAGGAGAAGAACACCGCCCCGAAGAAGGCCACCTTCAGGTAGGTGAAGAACGCCTCGTACAGCGCGGTGAAGATCATCCGCCGGTCGCCGCCGCCATGCTCCCACAGCGCGTTCGCCAGCGGCGCGGCCAGGAAGCCGTAGATGGTGCGCGAGAAGTAGTAGCAGACCGCGAACGCGATCGCGAAGGCGCCGATGGACCACAGGAGGCGCGTGCGCAGCTCCATCAGGTGTTCGATCAGCGGCATCGGCTTGTCGTTGATCGGGTCGTCGTCCTGGGCGGCGTTGCTCGACACGGCGGCGCTCTCAGCTCTTGGCCGGCGTCGCCAGGGCGGGCGGCACCTGCGGTTCGGGGACGACCTGCGCCACGCCGGCGGGCGCGGGGGTGGCCGGCGGCACGAAGGACGGCGCGTCCGCCACCGGCGCCGGCG
>JALHNW010000441.1 GCA_022843345.1 Rubritepida sp.
GCGGTCAGCACCACGGTGGCGGCGATGACGCCGGGCACGGCGGCGGCCGCGCGCTCGGCGGCCAGGCGCAGGGGCTCCATCTCGCGCGCGCGCTCACGCGGGACGGCGAGGGCAAACTGCACCATGCCGTCGCGCTCCGAGATCGCCTCGACCATGCCCGACGACAGCACGTCCTGGCCCGTCGCCGGGTCGCGCACATGGCGCAGCGCGGCGCGGATCGCCTCGGTCAAACCGTTCGACATGCGCAGATGACCTTTCCTTAACGCAAGACAATCCACATATGCACCCGCAGGACGCGCCGCGCACCCCTCCCTTGCGGGGCCGGCATGTCCTATCTTCGTTCCGATTGCGACGGGAGAGCGCGGACCAGATGGCGTGGAACAATGGCGGGCCCAGCCCCTGGGGCAATCCGCGTCCCGGCGGGAATGGCGGCGGCCCATGGGGCAATCCGCCGCCGGGCGGCAACCGGCCGCCCCCCGGTGGGGGTGGGGCCGGTGGCCCGGACGTGGAGGAGATGATCCGCCAGGCGCAGGCCGCGGTGCGGCGCTTCCTGCCGCGCGGCAATTTCGGCGGCGGCAAGGGCCTGGCGCTGGGTGCGCTGGCGCTGGTGGCGCTCTGGGGCTTCTCGGGCGTGTACCGGGTGCAGCCGGACGAGCTGGGCGTGGTGATGCGCTTCGGCGCCTTCGACCGCACGGCCCCGCCCGGGCTGAACTACCGCATCCCCTGGCCGGTCGAGGCGGTGACGACGCCGCGGGTGACGCGCATCAACCGCGTTGACGTGGGCTTCCGCGGCAATGCCGAGGCGCCGGTGACGGCGGCCGGGCGCATCGGCGCGGCGCGCGACGTGCTGGCCGAGTCGCTGATGCTGACGGGCGACGAGAACATCATCGACATCGACTTCGCGGTGTTCTGGCGCATCCGGGACGCGGGCGACTTCCTGTTCAACACCCGCAACCCCGAGGACACGGTGAAGTCCGCGGCCGAGAGCGTGATGCGCGAGATCATCGGCCGCACGCAGATCCAGGCCGCGCTGACCGAGGCGCGCGCGCAGATCGAGCAGGACGTGCGCCGCGGCACCCAGGCCATCATGGACCAGTACCGCGCCGGCGTGGAGATCACGCAGGTGCAGATGCAGAAGGTGGACCCGCCGGCCGCGGTGGTGGACGCCTTCCGCGACGTGCAGCGCGCCAACGCGGACCGCGAGCGGGTGAGGAACGAGGCGGAAAGCTTCCGCAACGACATCATCCCCCGCGCGCGCGGCGAATCCGAGCGCATGGTGGCCGAGGCGCAGGGCTTCCGCGACGGGCAGATCGCCCGCGCGCGCGGCGAGGCGGGGCGCTTCACCGCGGTGCTGGGCGCCTATTCCCAGGCGCAGGACATCACGATCCGGCGCATCTACCTCGAGACGATGGAAGAGATCCTGAAGCGCAACAACATGATCCTGGTGGATGACCGCCTCCAGGGGCTGGTGCCGTTCCTGCCGCTGGACGGCGCGCGGGGCGCGCCTGGCGCGGGGCAGGGGCAGCCGCGCCCGGCGATCCCGCCGGCGGCGGTGGCGCCGATGGTCCAGCAACAGCAGCGTCCGGGGGCCGTGCGATGAACAAGGTCGTCATCCTGTCCGTCGTGCTGCTGGCGGCGCTGTTCGCCGCGGCCGGCGCCTTCTTCACCGTGCAGCAGACGCAGCAGGTGCTCATCACCCAGTTCGGCCAGCCGATCCGCGTGATCCAGCAGCCCGGGCTGAACGTGAAGATCCCCTTCATCCAGACGGTGATCCCCTTCGACCGCCGCCTGCTGGACTACGACGCGCCAGGCGAGGAAGTGATCCTGGGCGACCAGCGGCGCATCATCGTGGACAGCTTCACCCGCTACCGCATCACCGACCCGCTGCTGTTCTACCAGACCGTGGGCGTGACGGAGCAGGGCATCCGCGGGCGGCTTTCCTCGATCGTCACCTCCTCGCTGCGCCGCGTGCTGGCCAGCGAGCAGCTGAACGCCGTGCTGTCCAACGACCGCGCGCGGGTGATGGGCGAGATCCGCCGCCTGGTGAACGAGGAGGCGCGGCGCTTCGGCATCGAGGTGGCGGACGTGCGCATCCGCCGCGCCGACCTGCCGGACGAGAACACGCAGGCGGTGCTGAGCCGCATGCAGTCCGAGCGCGAGCGCGTGGCCCGCGAGGCGCGCGCGGAGGGCGCCGAGGTGGCCGCGCGCATCCGCGCCCAGGCCGAGCGCGACCGCACCGTGCTGCTGGCGGAGGCCGAGGCCAACGCCGCCATCCTGCGCGGCACGGGCGAGCAGGAGGCCATCCGAGTCTTCGCGGAAGCCTTCCGGCGCGACCCGGAGTTCTTCCAGTTCTGGCGCACCATGCAGGCCTATCGCGAGGTGTTCTCCAACGGGGAATCGCGCATGGTGCTGACGCCGGAGAGCGACTTCTTCCGCTTCTTCCGCGAGATGCCGGACCTGGGGCAGGCGCGCCCTCCCGGGTGATGCTGGCGCCCGCGGCAACGCGGGCCTAGCCTCCCCGTTCAGACCGCCGGGCGGATGTCGTTCCGCCCGGCCCCACCGTTCCCCCCGAGGTGTCCCGCATGC
>JALHNW010000442.1 GCA_022843345.1 Rubritepida sp.
GCGGCTGCTGGCCGCGGCCGCGCAGGAAGGCGCGCTGCGCGACGGCCAGGCCATCGCCACCCGCATCCTGGAGCGGCTGGGCGAGGACGCCACCCTGCCCGAACCGCCCGCCGACCTGTCCGACGCCGCGGAGGAGAAGGCCCGCCGCCGCGCCGAGCGCCTGGCGCGCGAGCGCGAGGAGATGGGCCCGGTGAACCTGCGCGCCGAGGTGGAGCTGGCGGAGCTGGAGGCGCGCATCGCGTCCATCCACGCCGACCGCGAGGAGATCACGGCCGCCATCGCCAAGCTGCGCGGCTCCATCGGCCACCTGAACCGCGAGGCGCGGGAGCGGCTGCGCGCCATCTTCGAGCAGGTGGACCGGGAGTTCCGGGCGCTGTTCGCCCGCCTGTTCGGCGGCGGGCGCGCCCACCTGGCGCTGGTGGGCAGCGAGGACCCGCTGGAGGCGGGGCTGGAGATCTACGCCGAACCGCCGGGCAAGAAGCTGTCGGCGCTGAGCCTGCTGAGCGGCGGCGAGCAGGCGCTGACGGCGCTGAGCCTGGTGTTCGCCGTGTTCCGCTGCCACCCCGCCCCGGTCTGCGTGCTGGACGAGGTGGACGCGCCGCTGGACGACGCGAACGTGGAGCGGCTGTGCGACCTGCTCGATGCCATGTCAGAGGGCGGCACGCGCTTCCTGGTCATCACGCACCACGCGCTGACCATGGCGCGGATGCACCGCCTGTTCGGCGTGACGATGCAGGAGCGCGGGGTGTCGCGCCTGCTGAGCGTGGACCTGGGCGAGGCGGTGCGGATGGCGGAGGGCTGACGCTGCCGGGCGGATTCACGCCTGCGGGCCATGCGGCCCTCCGGCGATCCGGCCGGATGTAACCATAACGCCCCTGTCACCTTGACAGTCCATTGCCGCCCGCATAGACGGCCCCTGCCTCCGGCGGGGTTTTCGCGAGGAGGAGCCGTGGTGGACGACCGGGACGCCTTCAAGCAACGCCTGGACGCAGCGAGGGCCCGCCAGGGCCTGGATCCTGCGCCCAAGGGCGGGTCGCAGGGTGGCTTGCCGGGCGGCAGCTGGGGCATCGGCTTCCGGGCCGGCGTGGAGGTCGTCTCCGCGCTGGTGGTCGGGGTGGGGCTGGGCCTCGCCCTGGACTGGTGGCTGGGCACCAAGCCTTGGCTCTTCCTGGTGTTCTTCCTGCTGGGGTCGGCCGCGGGCGTGATGAACGTGTATCGTCTCTTCACCCCCCGGCGCGTGCGGCGAGACTGAGTTCATCCGGGGGTGCCCAGTGGCTGTTGAAGGCAAGGCGATCGACGCGCTCGGGCAGTTCGAGCTGGGCACCGTGCTCGGCCCCGTGGGCGCCGCCGTGGGCTTCACGCAATCCAACCTGCACATGCTGGTCGCCGGCGCCTTGATCGTCGCGCTGATGCTGTACGGCATGGCGCCGCGCGCCATGGTGCCGGGCCGCCTGCAGAGCGTGGCCGAGGGCGCCTACGGCTTCATCGACGACATGCTGCTGGCCCAGGTGGGCCCCGAGGGGCGGCGCTTCTTCCCCTTCGTGTTCACGCTGTTCATGTTCGTGCTGTTCGGCAACATGCTGGGCCTCTTCCCCTACGCCTTCACCTACACCAGCCACATCAGCCTGACCTTCACGCTGGCGATGGTGGTGTTCGTGCTGATCACGGTGGTGGCGATCTCGCTGCACGGGAAGCACTTCTTCGGCTACTTCTTCCCCGAGGGCGCGCCCCTCTGGCTCGCGCCCATCATCATTCCGGTGGAGATCGTCTCCTACCTGTCCCGGCCCGTGTCGCTGAGCATCCGCCTCTTCGCCAACATGGTGGCGGGGCACGTGATGCTGAAGGTCTTCGCGACCTTCGTGGTGATGCTGGGCGCGCTGGGCACGGTCGGGCCGGTGCTCTCCATCATGCCGCTCGCGATCAACGTCGCGCTGGTGGGCTTCGAAGTGCTGGTGGCCTTCCTGCAGGCCTACGTCTTCGCGATCCTCACCTGCATCTACCTCCACGACGCGGTGCACCTGCACTGATCCCCGTCGTCGGGTCACAACCCCTCAACTGATTTTTCGGAAGGACTGGGAACATGGAAGTTGCTGCCGCCAAGGCTCTCGGGGCCGGTATCGCCGTCATCGCGCTGTTCGGCGTGGGCCTGGGCATCGGGAACATCTTCTCCTCGCTGATCACCAGCGTGGCCCGCAACCCGTCGGCCCGCGACGCCGTCTTCCCGATCGGCATCCTGGGCTTCGCGCTGACGGAAGCCGTGGCGCTCTTCGCGCTGCTGATCGCCTTCCTCATCCTCTTCGCCTGATCGCCGCGCCGCGGGCGGGGGTCCTCCCCGCCCGCGCGCCGTGATCTCGCGTCCAGGGGGCCGCCATGCCGCAGTTGGATTTCGCCAACCCGCTGATGATCAGCAAGCTCGTGTGGCTGCTGATCATCTTCGGGCTGCTTTATTTCGTGCTGAAGACCTACGCCCTGCCGCGGGTGGCCTCCGTCCTCGATGAGCGCGCGGCGCGCATCGCGGGCGACCTGAACGCGGCGCGCGACGCCCAGGCGGCCGGCGAGGCCGCGATGGCCGAGCTGCGCGC
>JALHNW010000443.1 GCA_022843345.1 Rubritepida sp.
CGCATCAACGCGGCGCGCGGCGCGGCGCCCGCCGTCCCGGTCCGGCCCTTCCTGGAGGAGATGGCCGCCATCCGCGCCCAGGGCTTCGCGCGCAGCGAGAACGCCATCGTGCCCGATACCGCGATGCTGGCCATGGCGCTGCCCGTGGGGCCGGGGCACCGGCCGCTCGCCATCGCCGTCAGCGGCCCGCTGGCGCGGATGCGCAAGGAGGCGCGGGGCATCGTCCGGCTCATGCGCGCCAAGCTCGACGCTTCACGCATGTGAAAGCGGTGCAGCGGCCTGTTGACGGGCGGGCACACGCCGCACAACCACGGGCGATGCACCGCTTCCTTGCCCTGGACGACTTCGAGGCCGCCGCGCGCCGCCGCCTGCCGCGCATGCTGCACGGCTTCGTCGCCGGCGCGGCGGAAACCGACCAGTCGCTGCGCGACAACCGCGCCGCCTTCGCCGAGTGGGGCTTCGTGCCGCGCGCCCTGCGCGACACCTCCGCGCGCGACGCCGCCGTGGCACTGCTGGGCGAGCGACATGCCGCGCCATTCGGCATCGCGCCCATGGGAGCCGCGGCCATCTGCGCGTATCGCGCCGACATCGTCCTTGCCCGTGCGGCCGCCGCGGCAGGGATACCGATGGTGACCAGCGCCTCCTCCCTCATCCCGATGGAGGACATCGCCGCCGCGGGATCGCGCTGGTACCAGGCCTACCTACCGGGCGAGGAGGCGCGCATCGCGCCGCTGGTGGAGCGCGTGGCCCGCGCCGGCTACGGCACCTTCGTGCTGACGGCGGACGTGCCGGTGCCCGCCAACCGGGAGAACAACCTGCGCAACGGCTTCTCCGTGCCCATCAAGCCCTCGGCCCGCGTCGCGTGGGAAGGGCTGGCGCACCCGCGCTGGCTGGCCGGCACCTTCGCGCGCACGCTGCTGCGCCACGGCATGCCGCACTTCGAGAACATGGACGCCCGTCGCGGCCCGCCCATCCTGTCGCGCGACCTGGTGCGCCAGGTGGGCGCGCGCGACCGGCTGGAATGGCGCCACGTCGCGCTGATCCGCCGGCTGTGGCGCGGGCTGCTGCTGGTGAAGGGCCTGCTGTCGGCCGAGGATGCGCGCCTGGCGCGCGAGCACGGGGCGGACGGCGTGATCTTGTCCAACCATGGCGGGCGGCAGCTCGACGGCGCCGTCTCGCCGTTGCGCGTGCTGCCTGAGGTGGCGGCGGCCCTGCGCGGCTTCCCGCTGCTGCTGGATGGCGGGGTGCGGCGGGGGACGGACGTGCTGAAGGCGCTGGCCTTGGGGGCCTGCTTCGTCCTCGTCGGCCGGCCCTTCCTGTTCGCGGCCGCCGCGGCGGGGGAGGCCGGGGTGGCGCGCGCCATCGCGCTGCTGAAGGAGGAGGTGCTGCGCGACATGGCGCTGCTGGGCGTCACCGCGCCTGGGCAGGTGGATTCGGGGTTCCTGCGGCGGCTTCGATGACGGCGGGGCCCTAGGACGTCAGGCCCGCCCATTCGCGATCCCTGCCCGCAGTTTCGGTGACCGGGTGCGGGCGCGGTCTGGACGGCACGACGCCGGACAGCGCTCCTTGCCGCACCAGAAACACCATCGCGCGCGGCGGAGGGGCGGCTTTCTCCAGCAGCGACGCTGGGTTGTTCGATCCGGTCCGGCGCCTCGATCGCCCAACCCGCAGACCGGGGCCGTGCCCGCTGGCCTAAGGTGCCCCGGCGATGGCCGGGTGTTGGCGCCCGTGCGTCACGCGCTCATGCTGCGCGTCCAGGAGGAACCCACCCAATGACCATTCGCCGCCGTGCCCTGCTGGCTGCACCGCTGACCATGCCCGCCTCCGCCCTGGCCCAGCCTGCCTGGCCCACCCGGCCCATCCGCCTCGTCGTCGCCTTCGCGCCCGGAGGTTTCACCGACATCGCCGCGCGGGTGCTGGCCGAGCGCCTGTCGACCGATCTCGGCCAGCCGGTGACAGTGGACAACCGCGCGGGCGCGGGGGGCATCATCGGCACGGAGGCCGCCGCGCGCAGCGCGCCCGACGGCCACACCCTGTTGATGGGCACCATCAGCACCCACGCGATGAACCTGGGTCTCTACGCCAGCCTGCCCTACGATCCCGTGCGCGACTTCGCCCCCGTGGCGCGCGTGGCCACCGCGCCGAACCTGCTGGTCGCCCACCCTGCCGCCGGGGTATCCGACGTCGCGGGCCTTATCGCACGCGCCCGCGCCGCGCCCGGCGGGCTCACCTACGGCTCGGGCGGCAACGGCACGTCGAGCCACTTGGCGGGCGAGCTGTTCAAGGCCATGGCCGGGGTGGACCTGCTGCACGTGCCCTTCCGCAGCACCGCGCCCGCGGCCACCGCCCTCCTGGCCGGGCAGGTGCAGGTGATGTTCGACACCCTGCCCTCCGCCCTGCCGCAGGTGCGCGAGGGGCGGCTGCGCGCACTCGGCGTCACCGCGCCGCAGCGCCTGCCCGCCTTGCCCGAGGTGCCGGCGGTGGCCGAGACGGTGCCGGGCTTCGAGATGGGCGTGTGGGTCGGCCTGTTCGCGCCGGCCGGCACGCCCGCGCCGGTGGTGGCGCGGCTTGACGCGGCCAC
>JALHNW010000444.1 GCA_022843345.1 Rubritepida sp.
CCATGACGACGGCGTTGGAGCAGGCTGGCCGCGTCCCGGGTCTGCGCGCCACCACCGGGCGCTTCGGGGCCACGCGCGGCGACGACACGCGCGCCCTGTGGGTGGCATCGCAGGTGCTGAGCCTGCGTGGAAGCGACGTGGTGGCGTTGGCCGAACTCGTCGGCACCTTGCAGGCCCAGGGGCTTGCCATCGATTCCATGGGCGCCGCACTTTCCGAGCCGGTGCGGCAGGAGGCGCGGGAGGAGGCGACGCGCCTCGCGCTCCGCGCCCTGCGTGCCCGCGCCGCGCTGGTGGCTGAGGAACTGGGCATGACCGTCTCCCACCTCGCCGAGGTCACGCTCGACCGCGATGCGGAGGAGCCGCGCATGGCGATGGCCTCCGCCGGCTACGACTCCCGCGCTGCGCGTCCGGCGGTGGCCCTCGCCGAAGTGCCCGTGACCGCCCGCGTCTCCGCCGACGTGATCCTCCTCCCCCGATGAACGAGAGCCCGACGATGAGCCAAGCCGAACCCGGCCAGGTGGTGGACCGCAACCTCGCCCTCGAACTGGTGCGCGTGACGGAAGCCGCCGCGCTCGCCGCCAGCCGCTGGGTCGGCAAGGGCGACAAGAACGCCGCCGACGGCGCCGCCGTGGAGGCCATGCGCCGCGCCTTCGACACGGTCGGCATCGAGGGCACGGTGGTGATCGGCGAGGGCGAGATGGACGAGGCGCCGATGCTGTTCATCGGCGAGAAGGTCGGCCTGTTCGCCAAGACGGGCGGCGGCGTGGTCGCCGACATCGCCGTGGACCCGCTGGAGGGCACCAGCCTGACCGCCAAGGCCGGCCCCAACGCCATGGCCGTGCTGGCGCTGGCCGGCAAGGGCGGCTTCCTGCACGCCCCCGACGTGTACATGGACAAGATCGCCGTCGGCCCCGACCTGCCGGCCGGCGTGGTGGACCTGGACGCCAGCCCCGGCGAGAACCTGCGCCGCCTGGCCGAGGCCAAGGGCGTGCCGGTCAGCCAGCTCACCGTCTGCACGCTGGACCGCGAGCGCCACAAGGACATCATCCGCGGCTGCCGCGAGGCCGGCGCGCGCCTCATGCTCATCCCCGACGGCGACGTGTTCGGCGTGGTTGCGGTGTCCCAGCCCGAGGCGGGGGTGGACATGTATCTCGGCTGGGGCGGCGCGCCGGAGGGCGTGCTGGCCGCGGCCGCGCTGCGCTGCATCGGCGGGCAGATGCAGGGCCGCCTGATCTACGAGGACGAGGGCCAGCGCGAGCGCGCCCGCGCCATGGGCATCACCGACCCCGACCGGAAGTTCAGCCTGGAGGAGATGGCGAAGGGCGAGGTGATGTTCGCCGCCACCGGCGTCACCTCGGGACCCATGCTGCGCGGCGTGCGCTTCGTGCCCGGGGGCGCGATCACGCATTCCATCGTGATGCGCTCCAAGACCGGCACGGTGCGCTACGTCGAGGGGCACCACAACTTCGCCGTGAAGCCCGCCGCGCCCTGATGGGCGACACCACCCGCGCCCTGGCGGGCGACACCTCCCGCTCCCTCGCGGGCGACACGGCGCTCGGGGTCGAGGCCAGCGTCACTGGCCGCCGCTGGGTGTGGCGGCCGCACGATTCGCGCCAGGCCGCGATGCTGGCGCAGCGCCTGTCCATGCCCGAGCTGGTCGGCCGGCTGCTGGCGGCGCGCCAGGTGTCCGCGGAGGCGGCCGAGGACTTCCTGGCGCCGACGCTGCGCGCCCTGCTGCCCGACCCCTCGCGCCTCGCCGACATGGACGCCGCCGCCTCGCGCCTCGCCGACGCCGCCCAGCGCGGCGAGGCGGTGGCCGTCTTCGCCGACTACGACGTGGACGGCGCGTGCTCGGGCGCGCTGATGGTCGAGGCGCTGCGCTCCTGGGGCGTGGATGTCCGCCGCGCCTACGTGCCCGACCGCATCGCCGAGGGCTACGGCCCCAACGCCGCGGCGCTGGAGGCGCTGATGGACGGTGGCGCCACGCTGCTGGTGCTGGTGGATTGCGGCATCGCCGCGCGCGACGTGCTGCGCGTGGCCGAAGGCCGCGCCGACGTGGTGGTGCTGGACCACCACAAGAGCGAGGGCGACCTGCCGCGCATCGCGGCGGCGGTGAACCCGAACCGGCTGGACTGCGCCTCGCGCCAGGGGCACCTCTGCGCCGCGGGCGTGGCCTTCCTCGCCGCCGTCGCCGCCCAGCGCGAGCTGCGCCGCCGCGGCCATTTCGGCGACACCCGGCCCGAGCCCGACCTGAAGCGCCTGCTGGACCTGGTGGCGCTGGCCACCGTCTGCGACGTGGTGCCGCTGGTGGGCGTGAACCGCGCCTTCGTGCATGCGGGGCTGCGCGTGCTGGCCGGCCGGGCGCGTCCCGGCCTGGCCGCGCTCATGGACGTGGCGGGCGTGAAGGAGGCGCCGGGCGCCTTCACCCTGGGCTTCGCGCTGGGCCCGCGCATCAACGCCGGCGGGCGGATCAGCGTGCCCGACCTTGGCCTGCGCCTGCTGCTGGAGCAGGACCCGATCGAGGCCCGCGCCATGGCGGAACGGCTGGACGCCGTGAACCGCCGCCGCCAGGAGGTGGAG
>JALHNW010000445.1 GCA_022843345.1 Rubritepida sp.
GACAGCGGCGGCCATGGCGAAGACGCCGGGATCGCCGCCCGTTACCATGGCGACGCGCGCGCCGGCGGCGGCGGCATCCAGCGCGGCGGCGGCGCGGTCCATTTCCTCCCGGTTGTCGGTGGGGTGGCGCTGCTGGCCTTCGCGCTCCGGCAGGCGCGCGAGATAGGGGCCGTAGCCATACAGCGCCGCCGCCGCTGCCAGCGCCGCAGTGGCGGCGGGCGTGATCAGCGCAGCGTCGCCCGGGCCGATGCCGACCACGTCCAGCCGCCCCGTCATCGCGCCCAGCCCGGCACGAGGATCAGCGAAAAGTAGGGCGCGGGCGATGCGTCGCGCTCCACCAGTCGCAGCACGCGCTGTGCCGGGCTGCCGACACGCTCCGCATAGACCGCGTGGTCCAGCCGCCCCGCACGCGCCAAGGCGGCGCGCACCCGCGGCAGGTTGCGGCCGAGCTTCATGATGACTGCGGCCTCCGTGCCCGCCAATCTTGTGGCGAGCGTGTCCTCGTCCAGCGTGCCCTGCAGCACGGTCAGCACATCGTCGCCCTGCGCGATCGGCAGGCCGGCCAGCGCCCAGGCGCCGGACATGGCGGTGATGCCGGGCACCACTTCGGTCGGGTAGCGATGTGCGAGCCGCACATGCAGATGCATGTAGGAGCCGTAGAACAGCGCATCCCCCTCGCTCGCCACCGCCACGTCGCGCCCGGCGTCGAGATGGGCCGCGATGGTGGCGGCGGCTTCGTCGTGGAAGGCGTCGAGTGCGGCGCGGTAGGCCGGGTCGGCGCGCGGGATTTCGGTGGTGACGGGATAGTGCAGCGGCAGTTCCACCACGCCCGGCGGCAGCCGGTCCGCGATGATGGCGCGCGCGTTGCTCGGGCTGCCCTGCTTGGCGAAGTACGCCACGACCGGCACCGCATCCAGCAGCCGCGCCGCCTTCAGCGTCAGCAATTCGGGGTCGCCCGGGCCAAGGCCCAGGCCATAGAGCCGCCCCGTCACAGCCCGGCCCTCGCCAGCGCATTGAGGGCGGCCGCCGCCATGGCACTGCCGCCCATCCGGCCGCGCACCACGGCCCAGGGGATGCCGAGGGGTGCCGCCATCAGCGCCTCCTTCGACTCTGCCGCGCCGACAAAACCCACAGGCATGCCGATGATCGCCGCAGGACGCGGCGCGCCATCCGCCAGCATGTCCAGCAGATGAAAAAGCGCGGTCGGCGCATTGCCGATGACGACGACGCTGCCCGCCAGATGCGGCGCCCACAGCGCCATGGCGGCGGCGGAGCGCGTATTGCCGATCGCCGCCGCCATCTCCGGCACGCGCGGGTCGCGCAGCGTGCAGACCACCGGGTTGTCGGCAGGCAGGCGGGCGCGGGTGACGCCACGCGCCACCATCTCCGCATCGCACAGAATGGCGGCGCCGGATTGCAGCGCGGCGCGGCCGGCTGTGACGAAGCCGGGGGCGAAGGCGAAATTCGCGGCGGCCTCGACCAGCCCGCAGGCATGGATCATCCGCACTGCCACATCCTCCTCCTCCGCGGAGAAGCGTGCGAGGTCCGCCTCGGCGCGGATGATGGCGAAGGATCGTGCGTAGATCGCCGCCCCGTCGCGAATGTAGTCATGCATCGGCGGCAAGCTCCTGCGCCAACACGGCGCGCGCATCCTGGTGGTGAAGGTAGCGGGCCACCGTGTCACCCGCCCGCCCGCGCCGGACCAGGCCCAGCCCCTGCGGCGTGCCGACCAGGGTGAGGCGAGCCGGGCGCGGATGCGCGCAGCCCTTGGCGCAGCCCGAGACATGCAGCAAGGCGCCGGGCGGCACATCGGGCGCCAGCGCCGTGGCGAGTGCGCGCGTATCGAGCAGCGCCGATCCGCAGGCGGGCGCGCCGGTGCAGGCGGCGACGCGGCGGCGCGGATCGTCCGGCTGCGTGATCAGGCCGAGTGCCGCGGCCTGGCGGCGCAGCCCCGCCGCATCCGGCACGCCGAACGCCAGCAGCACGCGGCCCGGCGCGCCGCGCAGAGCGCGTGCGTTGCTGGCCTCGGCAAAGGCGATCAGCGTCGCGGCCTCCAGCCGGCCGAAGGGCAGGCCGACGCCGAGCGCGACGCCTTCGCGCAGCGGATGGATGCCGATGGCCTCGGGCGTTGGGGCGGGCGCTGGGGGCAGCGTAGGGCGAAGTTGCTGCGCGGCCGCGGCGCGGGCTTCGGCAAAGGGTGCGCGCGTCGTGTCGCGCGCCATGTCGGCCAGAAGGTGCAGGGCGGCGGCTGACGCGGCGTCGGCATTGCCGAGGCCGAGCCAGGCATCGCCGCAACCCAGCAGCCAGCCATCCGGCCGCGCCACCAGCCGCAGATCCGCGGCCTCGCCCGCCAGGTGCAGCGCGCCGCCACCATCGACCAGCACCGTCGTCTTGGGCGGCAGGCCGGCGGGCGCGGCGGCGGCCAAGCGCGCGGCAAGCGGGCGCGGGTCTGCAACTTCATCCGCCGCCTCGCCGGCCAACGGGGACGTCATGACCAGCGCCCCGCGCGGCCAATCCGCCGGCACCAGGGCGTCGGCGAGGTCGAGCGTCTCGGCGCGCAGCCCGCGCAACTGCAC
>JALHNW010000446.1 GCA_022843345.1 Rubritepida sp.
GCGCACCGCGCTGCGCCCGGCGATGCCGCCGCCTTCCAGCACGAAGCGCTCGGCCTGGGTGAAGGCCGGGCTGTCGAAGGCCGCCGAGCGCGCGTCGGTGAACAGCGCGATGCGCTCGCCGCGCGCCAGCAGCTCGGCCGCCAGCGCCTCGGCGGGGAAGAGGTGGCCCCCGGTGCCGCCGGCGGCGATGGCGATCATGCCGCCCCCGGTCGCCGGAGGGCGCAGCGAAGCGAGCACCGGAGGCGTGAATCGGGGGCCATCATGCCGCCCCCGATCGCCGGAGGGCGCAGCGAAGCGAGCACCGGAGGCGTGAATCGGCGGCCATCATGCCGCCCCGCCTTCCGCGCGCGAGGCCATGCGCTTGCGCGTCAGCGCCAGCAGGAAGCCCATGCCCAAGGCGAGGGCCACCACGGAGGAGCCGCCATAGGAGACGAAGGGCAGCGTCATCCCCTTCGTCGGGATTAGGTGGAGCGAGGAGGCCATGTTGATGAAGGCCTGCAACCCGAACTGCGTCAGCAGCCCCGCGGCGGCGAGGGCCACGAAGGTGTCGCGCTCGTCCAGCAGGCGCACCAGGCCGCGGATCACCACGAAGGCGAAGATGCCCAGGATGACGAGGCAGGCCACCAGGCCGAACTCCTCGGCCGCCACGGGGAAGACGAAGTCGGCATGGGCGTCGGGCAGCACGTCCTTCACCCGCCCCTCGCCGGGGCCGCGGCCCAGCAGGCCGCCATTGCCGAACGCCTCCAGCGACATGCGGATCTGGAAGTTGTCGCCGCCCCCCTCGGGGTCCAGGAAGCGCTGGATGCGGGAGCGCACGTGGCCGTGCAGCATGTAGGCCAGCACGCCGCCGCCCGCGCCCAGCGCGCCGATCAGCGCCACCCAGAACAGGTTGATGCCCGAGACGAAGACCTGCGCCACGAACACGGCGGCGATCACCGCCAGCATGCCGATGTCGGGCTGCTTCTTCAGCATGACGCCGACGATGCCGATCAGCGCGAAGGCGATCAGCAGCCCGGGGAAGCGCGGGGTGCGCTTGCCCTCGGCCAGCAGCCAGCCGCAGACCACGGCGAGGCAGGGCTTGAGGAACTCGGAGGGCTGGAGCGACATGCCGGGCAGGGAGATCCAGCGCCGCGCGCCCTTGATCTCCGTGCCCGCCACCAGAGTCAGCGCGGTGAGCGCCAGCGCCCCCAGCGCGCCCAGCATGGCCAGGCGCAGCGTCCAGCGCGGGGAAAGCAGCGAGACGCAGCACATCACCGCCACGGCGAGGGCGGAGTAGAAGACCTGCCGGAACAGGAACATGTTGCGCGACGACGCGCCGATGCGCTCCGCCACCGCCGGGCTCGCGCTCAGCATCATCACGTAGCCGATGGCGACCAGCGTCAGCAGCGCGGCCAGCGTCCAGCGGTCCACGCTCCACCACCAGCGCCCCAGCACGGAGGTGTCGTTGCGCGAGACGGCCATCAGGCACCCCCTTCCTGCACCAGGCGGCGGAACAGGTCGCCGCGCGCGTCGAAGCCGGTGAACTGGTCCCAGGAGGCGGCGGCGGGCGAGAGCAGCACCGCGTCGCCCCGCACCGCCAGGGCGCGGGCGCGCGCCACGGCGGCCTCCAGCGTGCCGACGACCTCGTGCGCCACGCCGTGCGCGGCGAGCGTCGCGGCGAAGCCCGGCCCGTCGCGCCCGATCAGCAGCGCGTGGCGCACCCGGCCGAACAGCGGCGCCAGCGAGGCGATGCCGCCCTCCTTGCCCGTGCCGCCGGCGATCCACACCACGCGCCCGAAGGAGGCGAGCGCCTTCTCCGCGCTGTCGGCGTTCGTGGCCTTGCTGTCGTTGATCCAGGCCACGCCGTCGCGTTCCGCCACGCGCTCCAGCCGGTGCGGCAGGCCGCCATAGGTGGCCAGCAAGGGCGCCAGCTGCGCGCGGGCCATGCCCAGCGCCATCGCCATGGCGCAGGCGGCGGCCGCGTTCTGCGCGTTGTGGCCGCCCGGCAGGGTGGGGCAGCGCGCCAAATCGGCCAGCACGCCCTGCGCGTCGTGCAGCACGCGCCCCTCCCACCACACCCCGCCGGGGCCGAGCGGCACCATGCGGCCCTGCGGGCGCAGGCCGCGCGTCCAGCCATCGCCCTGGCCGAGCACGGCGATGGCGGCCCCCTCCAGGATGCGGGCCTTGGCGCGCAGGTAGCCGTCCATGTCGCCGTGCCGGTCCAGGTGGTCGGGCGAGAGGTTCAGCACCGCCGCCACGTCGAAGGCCGTCCGGTCCAGCCGTTCCAGCGCGTAGGAGGACATCTCCAGCACGTAGGTGCCGGCGTCGGGCAGGATGGGCATCTCCATCACCGGCGGGCCGAGGTTGCCGCCCTCCAGCGCCTCCATCCCCGCCCCGCGCAGCAGGTGGGCCAGCAGGGCGGTGGTCGTGCTCTTGCCGTTGGTGCCGGTGATGCCGGCGAAGCGCGCGCGCGAGCCCGCGGCGCGCACGGCGCGGAACAGGAACTCGATCTCCGACAGGATCGGCGCGCCGGCCTCGCGCGCGGCGGCGGCGGCGGGGTGGGCGCGCGGGCGCAGGTGCGGGATGCCGGGC
>JALHNW010000447.1 GCA_022843345.1 Rubritepida sp.
CGCGAGGACGGCCTGGGCGCGGCCCGGGACCGCGCGCGCCGCGCGGCCGGCGAAGTAGCGCTCCGTCTCCGCCTGCGCGCCCAGGCGGGCCGCCACGATGGACAGGAGGTACTGGTTGAGGCTGACCCCGGAACGCTCCGCCTGGGCGGCAGCGGCGGCCTTGATCTCCTCGGGCATGCGGAAGGGGAAGGTGCTCACGGAAGGATCCTCCTCAGGACGTCGGCGGGCAGCTCCGCCGGGATGCCGAAACGCGCGGCGGCCGTGCGCAGGTGGCGCAGGTCGAAGGTCGCGATGACGTCGGCCATCCCGTTCACGGCGGCCTCGATCACCAGGTCGTCGCCCGGGTCGGGCGACTGGGGCCGCCAGCGCACCTCGACGGCGACGGGCCGCAGGGCGGCGCACAGCCCGTCGAGGAAGTCGAGGGCGTCGCGCGCCGTGATGCCGTTGCCGGCCGCGGCGAGCGTGTCAGGGCGCAGGAGGACGTCCTCGTATTGCAGCATGAGGGCCGTGGAGGCCACGGCGATCGCCTCCCCGTCCAGGACGGCGAGCAGGAGCGCGCGGGAGGCGCCGGCGGCGCTCACGAAGCCGGCCCGCAGGACGGAGGTGTCGAGGAGCACGCGCGGAGGCATGATGTCGTATGTGACATCAATGTCCGGGATTCAAGTGTTCATCACGATCCGGAACGGTCGTCTGGGATCATGCCCGAGGCGCGGCCCCGGCCCTCACCGCCGCACCCGGTACAGCGCCGCGAAGCCGGTATCGGCCACCAGCTCCAGCCGCTCCGGCAGGAAGCGCGCGGCGTCGCCCGCCGCGCGGGCGTGCAGCACCAGCACGTGGTCGAACCGCGCCTCCCAGCCGCGCCAGGGCGCCAGCAGATCGGCGGGGATGCGCGGCGGCGGCGGCGCCGCGGGGTCCAGCACCGTGCGCGCCGGGATGGCGTGCCACTGGGTGGAGTTGAAATCGCCATAGGTCCCGCCCGCGGCGATGGGCTGCTGGCCGGGAATGGCGAAGAGCGAGGGCCAGAAGGCGTCGCGCTCCAGCGCCACCACGGCGCCGGCGTGGTTGTGCGTGGGGAACCAGAAGAAGCTCAGCAGCCGCCTGGCCGTCTGGTCGTGGAAATAGGCGTGGTTGGCCGAGCGCTCCACCTGCACCGTCGCCAGCCGCGCGCCGGGCGGCAGGGTGGCGACGGCCGCGCGCATCTCCGCCAGGTCGCGCGCCGCGCCCTGCCAGGCCACCGCCAGCAGCCCCAGGCGCAGCGCCAGCAGGGCCGCCGCCCCCAGGGCGAGCCCGCGGTCCGCCACGGGTGCCAGGCGCGGCTGCATCCCGGCGAAGACCAGCAGGGCGGCGAAGAGGTTGAACCGCAGCTCCAGGTAGCTGCCGCCGCTGATCTGGGTCGGCACCAGGGCGTAGAGCGCCATGCAGGCCAGCACGGCCAGCACGCTGCCCGGGTGCAGCCGCGCGCGCCCAGTCAGCAGCAGCCCCGCCACCGCCAGCCCCACCAGCGCGGCCGCCAGCAGGTCCCACCAGGCATGGTAGGCGGCGAAGGGGACGAGCAGGCGCTCCACCCGCTCCCAGGGCTGGCCCCAGAAATACGGCCCCTCGACCACCGGGGCCGACAGGTACAGCGCCGCCACGGGCAGCGCCGCCACCACGGCGAGCACCCCGTGCAGGACGTAGCGCCGCAGCGCGGCCATGCCCTGCGCGCGCTCCTCCCACAGCCGCCCCGTCTCGTGCGTGGCGACCAGCAGGAACAGGAAGGCGGTGGCGACCAGGTGGCAGAAGAACACCGCCGCCCCGCCGAGCGCGAGCACCGCCAGCGCGGCCAGCGGGCGCGTGGGCGACAGGCGGATCCACGCCGCCGCGACCAGCAGGGCGAGGCCGGTGCCGATGGTGAAGTTCACGAAGCCCATCAGCAGCACGCCGTTCCAGGCCAGCAGCGCCGCGGCCCAGGGCCACCACCCGCCCGCCGGCCCGAAGACGGCGCGGTGATAGGCCACCACCCCCAGCACGGGCACCACCGCCGCCAGGGCCACGAAGAGCCGCCCGGCCACGTGCAGCGGCATCACCGACAGCAGCGGCGGCACCAGCAGGTCCATCGCCAGGTTGGGCAGGATGCCCCATTGCACGGTGAAATGCGACGCCAGCCCCGGCGCCTGCCCGGCCAGCAGGGCGATGCGCGCCAGGTGGTTGGGGTAGTCCGCCAGGGGCGGCACATCCAGCAGCAGCAGCGGCAGCAGCACCGCGCCGAGCAGCGCCGCGACGGCCAGGAGGGGAAGGGAGCCGATGCGGGCGGGCGCCGCAGGCTGGGCAGGAGCGAGGGCGGCGGGCATCATGGCGCCATTCAAGCCGATTGCATGCACTCCGGGGAGGGGCGTTCTCCATCATGACCCCCTTTCCACCCGCGGATGCCGGCGCCGCCCTGCCCCCGCCCGCCGAATGCTTCTTCCTGTCCCGCCCCTGGTTCGCCCTGGTGGCGGCGGCCGCCCTGCCACCTGGCGCCACGGCCGAGGCGCACCACGCCGCCGGCCTGTGGCTGCTGCTGCGCCGCGAGGGCCGGCGGCTGGACAGCC
>JALHNW010000448.1 GCA_022843345.1 Rubritepida sp.
CGCGCCGCCGCCGGGGACCGCCAGCCGCGCCATCGCCGGCATCCCGCCGGAGCGCGACCTGGGGCCGTGGCTGCTGGCGCTGGCGCTGCTGCTGCTGGCCGTGGACCTCCTGGCGTCGCTGCGGCTGCGCGGGCTGCTGGCGGCGAAGGTGGCCGCGGTGGTGCTGGCCTTCGCGCTGCCGGCGGCGGCGCAGGACGGCACGCATGCGCTGGTCACGCGCCTCGCCTACGTGCAGACCGGCGAGGCGGCGCTGGACGAGACGGCGCGGCTGGGGCTGGCCGGGCTGTCGGATTTCGTGAACCGGCGCACCTCCGCCTCGCTGGCCGAGCCCGTGGGGGTGACTCCGGGGCGGGACGAGCTGAGCTTCTTCCCGCTGCTGCTGTTCACCGTGCGGCCCGAGGCGCAGGCGCTGGACGCCGCGGCGGTGGCCGCGCTGAACGCCTTCATGCGCGACGGCGGCATCATACTGTTCGACACGCGCGACGAGGGCTCGGGCGAAGGCCACGCGCCCGGCGCGCGCCAGGCGCTGCGACGGGTGACGCAGGGCCTGGCCATCCCGCCGCTGATGCCGGTGCCGGAGGAGCACGTCCTGCGCCGCGCCTTCTACCTGTTGCCCGAGCTGCCGGGGCGCTTCGCGGGCGGGTCGGTGTGGGTGTCGCGGGTGGAGGACCGGGCGAATGACAGCGTGTCGCCCGTGGTGATCGGCGGGCATGACTGGGCCTCGGCCTGGGCGAGCGACGCGCGCGGCAACGCGCTGCACGCCGCCATCCCCGGCGGGGCGCGGCAGCGGACCCTGGCGCTGCGGTTCGGGGCGAACCTGGTGATGTACGCGCTCACCGGCAACTACAAGGGCGACCAGGTGCACGTGCCCGCCATCCTAGAGAGGCTCGGCAACTGATGGACCGCACGCGGCTCGCCCTCGACATCGCGCCGATCCTGCCGCCGTGGCTCATCGCGGCGCTCGCCCTCGTCTGCCTGCTGGCGCTTGCCCCGGCGCTGTGGCAGCGGGCGCGCGGCGCTTGGTGGCGGGCGCTGGCCTTCGCGCTGGTGCTGGGCGCCCTGCTGGGCCCGCGGCTGGTGGAGGAAACGCGCGAGACGCGGCCCGACATCGCGCTGCTGCTGGTGGACCGCAGCGACAGCACGGGCGCCGCGCCGGGCCGCGCGGCAGCGATCGAGGCGGCGCGCCAGGGGCTGGAGGCCCGGCTGGGCCGCATCCGGGACCTGGAAATCCGCGTGGCGGAGGTGCCGGAGGGTGGCAACCAGGGCACCCGCGCCTTCGCCGCCATGGAGCGCGCCCTGGCGGAGATCCCGGCGGCGCGGCTGGCGGGGGTGTTCCTGCTCTCCGACGGGCAGGTGCATGACGCGCCCCCCGCCTGGGCGCCGGGCGGCGAGGTGCCGCTGCACCTGCTGATGCCCGGCCGGGCGGGCGAGGTGGACCGGCGCATCCGGCTGGTGGAGGCGCCCTCCTTCGGCATCGTCGGCCGGTCCGTGGAGCTGAAGCTGGTGGTGGAGGACCTCGGCGCGCCGCGCGCCGAAGGTTCCGTGCGCCTTACCATCCGGCGCGACGGCGCGGCGCCGCTGTCGGAATCCGTCCCCCTGGGGCGCGAGCATGTGCTGTCGCTGCCCGTGGAGCGCGCCGGTCCCTCGGTGGTGGACATCGTGGCGGAAACGCGCCCCGGAGAGGTGAGCGACGCCAACAACCGCGTGGTGCTGCACCTCAACGGCGTGCGCGACCGCCTGCGCGTACTGCTGGTGAGCGGCGAGCCCCATGCGGGCGAGCGCACCTGGCGCCGCCTGCTGAAGGCCGACCCGGGCGTGGACTTGGTGCACTTCACCATCCTGCGCCCGCCCGAGAAGGACGACCTGACGCCGCTGAACGAGCTGGCGCTGATCGCCTTCCCGGTGCGGGAGCTGTTCCAGGTGAAGCTGCGCGAGTTCGACCTCGTCGTCTTCGACCGCTTCGCCAACCGGGGCATCCTGCCGCCCTCCTACCTCCGCAACATCGCCGATCACGTCCGCCAGGGCGGCGCGCTGCTGCTGAGCGTGGGGCCGGAATACGTGGGTGCCGCGAGCCTGTTCAGCACGCCGCTGGGCCAGGTGCTGCCGGCCCGCCCGCTGGCCCCGGCGCAGGCCATCCTGGAAGGCGCCTTCCGCCCGCAGGTGACGCCGCAGGGCATGCGCCACCCGGTGACGGAAAACCTGCCCGGCGCGAATGCCGAGGGCGCGGAGCCGCGCTGGGGCCGCTGGTACCGCACCATCCGCGCCGAGCCGCGCGCCGGCGCGGTGCTGATGAGCGGCGCGGGCGACGCGCCCCTGCTGGTGCTGGACCGCGTGGGCCAGGGCCGCGTGGCGTTGATGCTGAGCGACCACATCTGGCTGTGGTCCCGCCAGCACGACGGCGGCGGTCCGCAGGCTGAGCTGCTGCGCCGCATCGCCCACTGGCTGATGCGCGAGCCGGAGCTGGAGGAGGAGGATTTGGTGGCGCGGGTGGAGAATGGCCGCCTGCTGGCCACGCGCCGCTCCCTGGACGCCGGCCCGCCGCCGGAGGTGACGGTGACGGCCCCGGACG
>JALHNW010000449.1 GCA_022843345.1 Rubritepida sp.
GCCCCCGCCGCCCGGCCCGCCCCCCGTGCTGGCGCAGGTGACGCACCGCATCACCGCCCGCCACGCCGGCTTCCGCTTCGCCCGCCCCTTCCGCTCGGGCGAGGCGGTGGTGCAGGGCACGCTGCTCGCCACCGACGGCGGGGCCGAGATCCGCGCCCCGCACCCGCGCACCCTGCTGGTGATGCCCAACCTGCTGCCCCAGCCCGGGCAGACGGCCATCCGCCTCGCCTGCCTCGCCTGAGGACGGCCTTGCCCTCCGCCCGCCAACGCCACGAGGCCCCATGTCGCATCTCTGGAGCGAGTTCCTGTCCCACCAGGGCCGGCCGGCCCACAAGTGGGCGCACTACTTCCCCGCCTACGAGTGCCACCTGGCGCGCTACGTGAACCGCCCCTGCACGCTGCTGGAGATCGGCGTCGCCCATGGCGGCTCGCTCCAGCTTTGGAAGCGCTGGCTCGGCCCGCTGGCGCGGATCGTGGGCGTGGACATCGACCCCGCCTGCAAGGCCGCCGAGGAGCACCAGGTCGAGATCCGCATCGGCGCGCAGTCCGACGCCGCGTTCCTGCAATCCCTGTCCGACGAGTTCGGCGCCTTCGACGTGGTGCTGGACGACGGCTCGCACCAACAGGCCGACATCGCCGCCTCCTTCGCGCACCTCTACCCGCGCATGGCGCGCGACGGCGTGTACCTGGTGGAGGATTTGCACACCGCCTACTGGCCCGAATTCGGCGGCGGGCTTCGCGCCCCCGGCTCCTTCATCGAGACCTGCAAGGCCCTGGTGGACGAGCTGAACGCCACCTGGACCCGCGGCGCGGTGCCCGAGACGGCGTTCACGCGCGAGACGCTGTCGGTGCACTTCTACGACAGCCTCGTGGCCTTCGAGCGCGGCGCCACGCCCCCGCGCATCGCGCCCCAGATCCCGCCCGTGGACATCGAGGCGCTGCACCAGCGGGATCTTCCCTGACGGCCATTGTTGCGGGGCGTCCCGGCGCCAGTTAATGCACCGGCAAACAGGGAGGTCCGCCCCATGATCCGCTTCACCCGCCGCGCCGCGCTGCTGGCGCCGGCCGCGCTCGCCGCGCCCGCGCTGGCCCAAGGCCCGTGGAACCCCACGCGCCCGATCACCATGGTGGTCGGCTTCCCGCCCGGCGGGCAGACCGACTTCGCCGCGCGCATCGTCCAGGCCGGCATGCAGGCCGCACTCGGCGTGCCGGTGACGATAGACAACCGCGGCGGCGCCGGCGGCAACCTGGGCACCGAGCAGGTGATGCGCGCCCGCCCCGACGGCTACACCATCCTCGCCGGCAACCTCGCGCACATGGCCATCAACCCCCACACGATGGAGGGCATGACCATCGACCCGCGCGAGATGGCGCCGGTCGGGCTGGCCCTGCAATCCTCGCTCATCCTCTGCGCGCATCCCTCCATGGGCGTGTCGAACCTCGAGGAGCTGCGCGGCTGGATCGCCCGCCAGCCGCGCGGCTCCATCAACTACGGCTCCGCCTCCGCGGGCTCCCTGACCCACGTGGCGATGGAGCTGTTCCGCGACCGCCTGGGCAAGCCGGACATGACGCACGTGCCCTATCGCGGCTCCGGCCCCGCGATGACGGACTTCATCGCCAACCGATTCTCGCTGATGTTCGACGGCGCCTCCGTCGTCGCGCCCTTCCTGCAGGCCAACCAGCTGCGCGGCGTGCTGGCGACGGGGCGCGAGCCCAGCCCGGCCTTCCCCGCCATCCGCACCGCCCGCGCCCAGGGGCTGGCGGATTTCGAGTTCTATTCCTGGATCGGCCTCTTCGCCCCGCGCGGCACCCCGCCCGAGGCGGTGGCGCGCCTCAACGCCGCCATGAACCAGGCACTCAGCGACCCCGCGACGCGCGAGCGCATGACCAGCCGCGGCGACGAGCCCGGCGGCGGCACGCCCGAGCAGATGGCGGCGATGATGGCGGAGGACTACGCCCGGTGGGGGCGGGTGGCGCGGGAGCAGAACATTCGGGCGGAAGGCTGAGCGCGGAGGGCTGACCGCACAGCGGGCAGCCCAAACGTCTGGCGGGGGGTGCAGGGGGCTGAGCGCGCAGCGCTCAGCTCTGACTGGGGGTGCAGGGGGCGCGCCCTTGCGCCCCCGCCCGAATCCCGCGGCAAGCACAGGCGCCTGCCACGCAACCCGTCCTCAGCCCCACACGAACCCCGCCGCAACCAAAGGAACTACCCCCCCACCCGGTGCCCGAAATCCACCGGATGCACCGAGGTCAGCTCCGCCGCCGCCCAGAAGGCCAGCAGCACCAGCGCCACCTCCCACCGGATGGACCGCGCCAGCCGCGCCCCCGCCCGCGCCTCGCCGCGCTCCAGCGCGGGCACGTGGCGCAGCCGGTTCGCCAGCGCCAGCGCCAGCGCGCCGAGGACCAGGACGAGCTTCGCCAGCAGCGCCCAGCCGTGCCAGGCGTCCAGGATCCGGTCCATCCGCACCGTCAGCAGCACCGCCAGCAGCGCGCCACGCGCCAGCATCGCCCCCACCGCCCAGGTGGCCGCGTGCCCCCAGCCGCGCAGCAGCGCCGCACCCCCCGGCC
>JALHNW010000450.1 GCA_022843345.1 Rubritepida sp.
CGGCGGCGGCCTCCACCGGCACCCAGGCGCCGCCGGCCCGCACCGCCAGCGGCCCTTCGAGGGCTATGCGCAGCCGCGAGGGGTGCAGCACGTCCAGGAAGACGCGCGCCGTCCCGGCCTGGATCGCGGGGCCGAGGGGGCTGTGCAGCTCCACCGCCGCCATCGCCAGGCTGGGGCGCCAGGGCAGCGGGCCGCGTTCGGGCGCCTCGTGGGTGATGCGCCAGCCCTCGGCGCGGCGCGCTTCCGCCCAGGCGGCCACGCCGCGCTCCAGCCGGTTCAGCGCCACCTGCCAGGCGAAGCCGCCCGCGCCGCCGAGCAGGATGAGGACGAGGAGCAGGAAGGGCCATTTTCTCGACATGCGCCCCGGGTTAGACCTTGGGGCGATGGACCCGTCCAGCCCGCTGCACGTCTTCGCCTATGGCTCGCTGATCTGGCGGCCGGGCTTCCCCTTCGCGCACCGCGAGCCCGCGCTGCTGCGCGGCTTCCACCGCCGCTTCTGCCTGTGGAGCCGGCTGTACCGCGGCACGCCCGAGCGACCGGGCCTGGTGCTGGGGCTGGACCGCGGCGGCTCCTGCCACGGCGTGGTGTTCACCGTGGCCCCCGCCCACGCCCCCGCCACCCGCGAATACCTGCGCGAGCGCGAGAACCCGCGCGGCGAGGACGTGTACCATGAGCGCGTGCTGCCGGTGCGCCTCGCCTCCGGCGGGGTGGTGCGCGCGCTGTGCTACGTGGCCGACCGGCGCCACCCCGCCTATGCCCGCCCCTGCGCCGACACGGCCGCGCGCATCATCGCCGCCGGCCATGGCGAGGCGGGGACCAACCGCGACTACCTGCTGAACACGCTCGCCACCCTGCGCGAATGGGGCCTGCGCGACGGGGCGCTGGAAGGCATCGCCGCCCGGCTGGACACGCCGCGTTAACCATCACGCGCCCATCCTGCGCCGATGGACACGCCCAACATTGACGAGGCGCGCGAGGCCCGCGCCCGCTGCGCCCGCCTGCTGGGCGAGCTGCACCGCCTGCACCTGGCCATGGCGCAGGAGGCGCGGGGGCTGAAGCGCTTCACCCTCGCCGGCCGCAGCAGCGTGGAGACGGAAACGGTGGCCGAGCTGCTGGAGCAGTACCTCTCCGCCTCCGACGCCTTCCTGGAGAACATGCGCGGGCGGATGGAATCGCGCCTGGGCCTGCTGCGCCGGGGGGAGCCGCAGCTGGGCGGGCGCGAGGCGGAGCACGCGCCGGGCCACGGCGCCTTCTGGCTGGTCTTCTCGCGGTTGTGCGCCGTGCTGCGGCGGGTGGAGAAGCGCGTGGGCGGATAAGCCGCCGGTTGACCGCGCCGCCCGGGCGTTGCACCCCGGCGCGCATGGACGCGCACCTCCTCGCCCAGTCGGCCTCCCCCTTTCACGACCTGCTCGGCATCGAGATGACCGAGTGGCGCGAAGGCTTCGCGCGCCTGTCCTGCCGCCCCGGCCCGCTTCACGCCAACCGCGGCGGCATCGTGCATGGCGGCGTCATGCTGGCCCTGCTGGACCAGGTGAACGCCTTCGCCGGGCTGTTCTGCGCCACGCCCGGCCATCGCCGCTCGGCCGTCACGCTGGACCTGGACGCGCGCTTCACCGCGCCCGGCCGCATCGGCGCGCTGCTGGTGGCGGAGGGGCGGCTGGTCACCGCCGGGCGCGCCGTGTTCTTCGCCCAGGGCGAGGTGCGCGACGAGGCGGGCACGCTGGTGGCCTTCGGCGGCTCCACCCACCGCTTCCGCCCCGGCTCTCACGACCCCGCGGGCGTGCCCGCGTAGCCGGGCAGGCTGACCCGGAAGCGCGATCCGGCCCCGATCTCGCTCTCGATGGCCAGGGCGCCGCGGTGGCGCTGGATGATGTGCTTCACGATCGCCAGCCCCAGCCCGGTGTTGCCCGAGCCGCGGCCGCGCGCCTTGTCCACCCGGTAGAAGCGCTCGGTGAGGCGCGGGAGGTGCTCGCGCGCGATGCCCGCGCCGTCGTCGGCCACGGCGAAGCCCACGCGCTCGCCTTCCGCGAAGGCGTCCAGCCGCACCGATGCCGTGGCATGGCGCAGCGCGTTGTCCAGCAGGTTGCGCGCCACCTGGGCGACCTGCTCGGCATCCGCCGGCGCGGCCGTGAGCGCGCCGGGGATCGTCACCGCCAGCGCGACGCCGCGCGCGGCGAAGAGCGGCTCCATCGCCGCCGCCTCGGCCCGCAGCACGGCGTCCAGCGGCACGGCGGCGGTGGGCGGCAGGTGCTCGGTCGCCTCGACGCGCGACAGGCCCAGCAGGTCGTCGATCAGGCGGCGCATGCGCTCGCCCTGCTCGGCCATGATGAGGAGGAAGCGGGCCTGCGCGGCGCGGTCGTCGGCGGCCGGGCCGCGCAGCGTCTCGATGAAGCCCATGATGCTGGCCAGCGGCGTGCGCAGCTCGTGCGAGGCGTTGGTGACGAAGTCCACCCGCATCCGCTCGGCCGCCCGCGCCGCCGAGCGGTCGGCCAGCACCAGCAGCAGGCGGCCGCCATCGGGCAGCGGCGGCTCCAGCGGCAGGACGCGCGCGGTGCATTCGC
>JALHNW010000451.1 GCA_022843345.1 Rubritepida sp.
GCGCGCTGCGTGCTGCCGGCGGCGCGGGCATCCCCGCGGGCTTCGGCGACCTGCGGCGCGAGCGCCGCCAAGCTGAGGCCGAGCAGGCCCGCGAACATCCAACGCATATGATAACCCCCACCCCAGTGTCTTCCCGGGTTACGGCATATTTCAGTCAGGGGAGGTGTGGCAACCCCAAATATTCCTGACTCTGCATCTCGACCAACCGCGACGCCGTCCGCTCGAACATCGCCGCATTCTCGCCTTTTTCGTAGAGGCGGTCCGGTTCTGCTTGCGCGCTCGCCACCAGCTTGCACCGATGCTCGTACAGCGCATCCACCAGCGTGATGAAGCGGCGCGCCTTGTCGAAGTTCTCCGGCCCCAGGCGGGGCACCGCGTCCAGCACCAGGGTATGGAAATGCGTGGCGATGGCCAGGTAGTCGGCCGGGCCCAGGAAGGCGCCGCAGGCCTCGTCGAAATCCATCCGCGCCACGCCGCGCGCCGCCTGCGCCACCGTCACGGGGCGGCCCAGCACCGTCAGGGTCTGCGGCGTGCCGTGGGTTTCGCCCGTCATCTCGCGGAAGGCGGCGTCCAGCGCGCGCTCGGCCCGCCCGTCCACCGGGTGGTGCCAGGTGTGCAGGCCGCGGATGCGCTCGCGCCGGTAGTCGCCCTGGGATTGCAGGTGCAGCACCTCGACGCGCTGCCTGATCAGCGCGATGAAGGGCAGGAAGGCGTCGCGCCCCGGCTTGCCCTTGAACAGGTCCTCGGGCGCGGTGTTGGAGGTGGCGACCACCACCACGCCGCGGGCGAACAGCGCCTCGAACAGCCGGCCCAGGATCATCGCGTCGGTGATGTCGTGGACCTGGAACTCGTCGAAGCACAGCAGCGCCGCTTCGGCGAAGATGGCGTCGGCGAGCGCGGGGATGGGGTCGTCGCTGCCGGGGTTCGCCTGCTTCCAGCGGTGGATGCGCTGGTGGGCCCCCTGCATGAAGGCGTGGAAGTGGATGCGCAGCTTGCGCGGCACCTCGGCGGTGTCGAAGAACAGGTCCATCAGCATGGACTTGCCGCGCCCCACGGCGCCGACGAGGTAGAGCCCCTCCGGCGCGTCCTCCGGCGGGGCCAGGTCGCCGCTGCCCTTGCGGCCGAACAGCCGGCCGAGGAAGCCGGCGGGCCTCACGACCGGGGCGGCGGGCTGCGGGTCGTAGCCGCGCAGCGCCCGCCACAGCGCCTGGAGGCGCTCGGCCGCCTGGGCCTGCGCGGGGTCCGGCTTCAGGGCGCCGGCGGCGACGCGGGCGCGGTAGAGGGCGAGCGGGCCGTGCGGGTGGTGGGGGGCATCCATTGCGGGAGGGGGATAGAACGCCGCCGCATGGCGCTCAACCGCCCGCGCCGCTGGACGGGTTCGGCCGCCGGGGGTTATGGAGGCGCGTTTGCCAACTGGAGTGTCTTGACATGGGCTACAGGGTCGCGGTCGTCGGCGCCACCGGAGCGGTGGGGCGCGAGATGCTGAAGACGCTGAGCGAGCGGAATTTCCCGGTCAGCGAGGTGGTCGCGCTCGCCAGCGGGCGTTCCGCCGGGCAGCAGGTGAGCTTCGGCGAGAAGACGATCCTGACGGTCAAGAACCTGGAGACCTTCGACTTCACGGGCACCGACATCGGCCTGTTCTCCCCCGGCGCCTCCGTCTCGGCCATCCACGCCCCGCGCGCCGCCGCGCAGGGCTGCGTGGTGATAGACAACACCAGCCAGTTCCGCATGGACCGCGACGTGCCGCTGGTGGTGCCGGAGGTGAATGCCCACGCGCTCAAGGGCTTCCGCAAGCGCGGCATCATCGCCAACCCCAACTGCTCCACCATCCAGATGGTGGTGGCGCTCAAGCCGCTGCACGCCATCGCGCGCATCAGGCGCGTCGTCGTCTCCACCTACCAGAGCGTCTCGGGCGCGGGGAAGGAGGCGATGGACGAGCTGTTCAACCAGACCAAGGGCTCCTTCGTCCACGACCAGCCGACGGTGGAGATCTTCACCAAGCCCATCGCCTTCAACTGCATCCCCCACATCGATTCCTTCATGGAGGACGGCTTCACGAAGGAGGAGTGGAAGATGGCGGTGGAGACGCGCAAGATCCTCGACCCCGACATCCAGGTGGTGGCGACCGCGGTGCGCGTGCCCGTCTTCGTGGGCCATTCCGAGGCGATCAACGTGGAGTTCGAAGGCCCCATCACCGTGGCCCAGGCGCGCCAGGCGCTGCGCGACGCGCCCGGCCTGCAGCTGGTGGATGCGCGCGAGGATGGCGGCTACGTCACCCAGCTCGACGCCGCGGGCGAGGACGCGGTCTTCGTCTCGCGCCTCCGCAAGGACCCCACGGTGCCGCACGGGCTGGCCTTCTGGTGCGTCTCGGACAACCTGCGCAAGGGCGCGGCGCTGAACGCCGTGCAGATCGCCGAGGAGCTGGTGCGCCAGGGGCTGCTGGCGAAGCAGCCGGCGTAGTTCAGGCCGCGAACGTGGCGTCCTGCTCGGCGCGCAGCGCGTCGAGCAGGCCGGCGCCGGCCGGGTCCAGGTCGGCGCAGCGCAGCATCGCGCCGGCC
>JALHNW010000452.1 GCA_022843345.1 Rubritepida sp.
TGGGCGGGGCGCTGCGGGGCGGCGCCGCCCCCCTGGCCGGGCACGAACCATTCCTGGTTGCCCTGCTGGGCGAGGGCCAGCGCCGGCAGCAGGCCGAAGGAAAGCCCGAGGGCGAGACGGAAGGAACGCATGGTGTTTTCTTGCCTGTCCTCAGTATGTCAGAAGCGGGTGCCGAAGCCGAAGCGCACCACCTGGGTCTCGTCGTAGCGCTGCTTCGCCACCGCCTGGGCGACGTCGATGTTGATGAGCCCGAAGGGCGAGCGCCAGGAGACGCCGACCCCCGCGCCGACGCGCGGCGTCGCCGTGTCGCCGATGCCGGGCCCCGATATGGTCTGCGAGAGGGAGCCGATGTCCACGAAGGCGCGGCCGATCAGCCCGATCTCGCTGGGCAGCGGCAGCGGGTAGCGCATCTCGGTGCTCTGCGTCCACATGAAGCGGCCGCCCAGCGCGTCGCGCGTCGCGATGTCGCGCGGGCCGGCGCCGGCGAGCGCGAAGCCGCGCAGGTTCTCGCCGCCCAGGAAGAAGCGGTCCACGATCCGCTCGTCCTTGCCGCCGAAGGATTCGATCACGCCCACGCTGCCCGAGAAGGACAGCACGTAGTCCTGGTCGCCCAGGATGCGCTCGAACGGCAGGTGCAGCGCCGCGTCCAGGCGGCCGCGCACGAAGCTGACGTCGCCGCCCAGCCCCGCCACGTCGGTGCCCAGGCGGATGATGTAGCCGCGCCGCGGCTCGATGAAGTTGTCGCGCGTGTCGTAGGACAGCGTCTGCGACACCTGGCTGAGCAGGGTGGAGCCCGCCTGCTCGGTGATGAAGCGCGAGGCGCCGGCCTGCACGTTGTACACCTCGCGGTTGACGAGGCTGTAGGACACGTTCTGCCGCAGGCGCTCGTTGAACTCCCAGCCCGCGCGCACCGCGAAGCCGGCGCGGCGCTCGTTGTAGTTGGCGATCGTCAGCAGGTTGCGCTGGATGTAGAACAGGTCCGCGCCCACCGCGAGGTTGCGGTCGAGGAACGACGGGTCCGTGATGGACACGTCCAGCTGGGAGCGGCGCTGGGCGATGGTGGTGTTGATGCGCGCGTCCAGCCCGGTGCCCGAGAGGTTGCGCTCGCGCACGCCGAAATCGGCCAGGAAGCCCGCGTCGGTGGAGTAGCCGCCGCCGATGCTCACCTCGCCGGTGGCGCGCTCCGTCACCCGCGCGCGCACCACCGTGCGGTCGGGCGCGGAGCCGCCGGAATTGTTGATCTGCACGTCCTGGAAGTAGCCCAGGTTGCGGATGCGCTCCCGCGAGCGGCGGACCTGGGCGGCGTTGAAGGCGTCGCCCTCGGCCAGGCGGAACTCGCGGCGGATCACCCGGTCCTGCGTGCGGGTGTTGCCCTCGATGTCGATGCGCTCGACGAAGACGCGCGGACCCTCGTTGACCGCGAAGTTGATGTTGATGCGCCTGCCCTCGGCGTCGCGCGTGATCTGCGGCTGCACGTCCACGAAGGGGAAGCCGCGCAGGTTCGCCGCATCCGCGATCGCCTGGCTGGTGCGCTCCACCGCGTCGCCGTCGTACCACTCGCCCGTGCTCACCTCCAGGAAGCGGCGCAGCGTCCCCGTGTCGAGGTTGGGGAAGGCCGAGGAGATGGTGATCTCGCCGAAGGCGAAGCGCTGGCCCTCGTTGACCGGGAAGGTGAGGAAGAAGCCCGACCGGTCCGGCGCCAGCTCCGCGCTCGCGTTGCCCACCACGACGTCGGGGTAGCCGTTGCGCAGGTAGTAGCGGCGGATCAGCTCGCGGTCGAAGTTCAGCCGGTCGGGGTCGAAGGTGTCGGAGGAGGAGAAGAGGCGGTAGAAGGCCTGCTCCTTCGTCGCCACCACCTCGCGCAGGCGGGCGTCGCTGAAGGCGGTGTTGCCGACGAAGTTGATGCGCGCCACCTGCGCCGTCTCGCCCTCGACGATCTCGAACACCACGTCCACGCGGTTCTGGTCGAGCTGGATGACCTTGGGCTCCACGCGCGCGGCGAAGCGCCCGCGCCGAGCGTAGAGGTCGAGGATGCGCTGCCGGTCCGCCTGGGCCAGCTGCGGCGTGAAGACGGAGCGCGCGCGCAGCTGCACCTCGGGGCGCAGGTTGTCGTCGGAGACGCGGCGGTTGCCCTCGAACGCCACCCGGTTCACCACCGGGTTCTCCTGCACCTGCACGACGAGGCGCGCGCCATCGCGGTTCACCCGCACGTCGCGGAACAGGCCGGTGGCGAAGAGCGTGCGCAGGCTGCGGTCCGCCCGGTCGGCATCGTAGCGGTCGCCGGGCTGGAGCAGCATGTAGGAGCGGATGGTCTCCGCCTCGATGCGCTGGTTGCCGCGCACCTCGATGGCGGTGATCGCGCCGTTCTCCGCCGCCACGGCGGGCGCGGCGCGGCGCTGCTGCGCGTGCGCCGGCTGGGCAGAGACGGCGCCCAGGGCGATGGAGGCGAGCAGCAGGGCGCGGAAGGTGGCGTGCAAGGGGCGACCCATCTGGTTCGGGGTGGTGAATTCGGGCCGGACCATAGCGGCGGCGGCCCGGAACCGCCACCCCGGGCC
>JALHNW010000453.1 GCA_022843345.1 Rubritepida sp.
CGAGGCCAGCACCATGGCATCCGCCGCGCCGTACCAGCGGGGCAATTCGGCATGCGGGCGCGCGCCGGGCAGCCGCACGCGACCGGCCACGCCCTCGCGCATCGCCAGCGCCTCCAGCGCCGCGCGCTCCGGTCCCTCGCCCAGGATGACGAGGCGGTGGTCCGGCAGGCCGCGCAGCGCCTCGATGGCCAGGTGGTGGCGCTTGCGCGGGATCAGCAGCCCGACGGAGACGAGCAGCGGCCCCGGCTCCAGTCCCAGCGCGGCGCGCTCGGCCGCGCGGTCGGCCGGCGGGCGGAACAGCGCGGTGTCCACCCCGTTGCGCAGCACGGTGACCTTGCCCGGCTCGGCCCCCAGCGCCAGCAGCCCGTCCTTCAGCCCCTCGCTGACGGCGACCAGCGCGTCGGCGTCGCGCAGCGCCGCGCGGATCATCGGCCCGGCGAAGGGCAGGTGGGCGAGCTGGCTGGTGTCGGAGCCGCGCGCGGTGATCACCGCCTTCTTGCCCAGCCGGCGCGCCAGGCGCACCGCGGCCACGCCGTCGGGGAACAGGTAGTGGGCGTCCAGCACGTCGAAATGCGGCGCCAGCCGCTCCAGCGCCGGCAGCGCCGCGCGCGCCAGCAGCGCCGGGTTGGTCAGCAGGCCCAGCTTGGGCAGGGCCAGGAAGCGCGGGTGCAGCACGCGCAGCCCGTGCCGCTCCTCCTCCGCCGGCACCGCGCCGCGCGCGGGCGCGCGGCCGGGGAACCAGGGGACGGGGGCGAGGACGGTGGAGCGCGCCTCACCGCTGGCGACGAGGTGGCGCAGCCGGTTCTCGACGAAGACGCCGTGGTTGGGCTGGGCCGGGTTCGGGTACAGCGTGCTGAAGGTGACGAGCCGCACGGGCGCGCCAGCCGCCGGCCGCCCTGGCCCTGGGGGGTGCCGCGCCGGCATGGGGGGTGCCGCCTCCCCCGGGGGGCTCGAGCATGTCGAAGGGGCTCCAGATCCGCTCGCGCTGCTCCTCGGAAAGGACGCACCAGACGCAGAGCCAGCTGATGCCGAGGAGCATGAGGACGTAGTAGGCAACCTGCATCCGGGGTCTCCGCGCTCGGGCGTCATGTCGGAAGGGGTTGGCCGCGCCAGCCACCCAGGGCGGCGGCCGGCGCGGCGGCGGTGCGGGCCGCGCGCACCTCGCGGCGGACGATCGCGTGCGTCGCGCCCAGCACGGCCATCAGCGTCCAGAACACGTCCCAGTAGGCGAGGGACAGGAACAGCCCGCCCACCAGGTAGGCCACCATGGAGACCTGCGACATGCGCGCGAGGTCGGAGGCCCAGCGCAGGTCTGGCCGGTCGCGCGCCATGGCCACGATGCGCAGCGTGTAGAAGATGGCCGTGCCGATCATCGCCGACCACAGGCCGAACACCAGGAAGCCGTGCTCGTGCAGCACCTCGAGGTAGATGTTGTGCGTGGCGCGCGCGGTGATGCCCGGCGCGTAGACGTTCACCACGTCCTGCGAGTACACGGCGCGGAAGCCGCCGCCGGTCAGCGGCCGCGCGGCGGCGATCTTCCACGCCGCCTCCCAGACCTGCAGGCGGCCCATCGCGGAGCGGTCCTCCTCGAAGGTCTCGATGGTGGTCATGCGGTCCACCCAGCTCTGCGGCATGAAGGACACCACCGCCAGCACCGCCAGCACGATCGCCATGCCCGAGACGATCTTGCGCGGGGTGCGCAGCCACAGCATCAGCGCCACCGCGGCCATGGCGATCAGCGCCCCGCGCGACTGCGTGCCGATGGCGCCGAACAGCGTCAGCACCATCGCCGCCACCAGCCCCAGGCGGATGATGGGGTGGCGCGAATGCATCCGCAGCCAGTTCATCAGCGGGATGGAGAAGAGCAGCGCCACCGCGATGTGGTTGCGGTCGAAGATGGTGCTGTCGGGCGGGCCCAGCACCATGAAGCCGCCGCCCGTGGTGAGGGTGAAGACGCCCCCGCGCACGCCGAAGTAGCCGAGCGCGATCACCATCAGCCAGACCAGCGCGTGGATGCGCCAGCGCTCCGTCAGCAGGGCCGCGGTCAGCAGCACGCCGATGATCACCTTGAAGGTGCGGTCCCACTTGTGCCAGACGACCCCGGGCACGTTGAGCGCGACCAGCGAGGTGAGCGTCACCGCCACCGCGAAGACGGCGAGCATGACCATCATCGCCGTCACCTGCAGGCGCCGCGGCTCGCGCGCCACGATGCAGCCCACCAGCGTCGCCCCGAAGGTGAGCACCGCCCAGGGCAGCGTCGTCGCCATGCCCCAGGACAGGCGGTGCACGTTCATGAACGAGATCCAGGACCACAGCAGGACGCCGACGAAGGGCCGGCCCATCGCCATCAGCAGCAGCAGGCCCATCAGCAGGATGAAGACGGCGTCACGCATGGCGGCGCGCCCTCAGCCGCCGCGCAGGCGCGACATCAGCCGCTCCGCCTCGCCGCGCTCGGGGAAGGGGGCGGCGTTGGCCAGCACCGGCGCCAGCACCCGCGCCGCCTCCTCGCGCTGGCCCAGGCTGTCCAGCGTCCAGGCCAGGCGGAAGGCGATGCC
>JALHNW010000454.1 GCA_022843345.1 Rubritepida sp.
CCGCGTGGGCTGGCGGCCTCCACCGCGCAGCCGGCGTCGCGCAGCGCCATGGCCAGCCGCGCGGCGGCCGTCCATGGCTGGGTGGAGACGAGCAGCAGCCTCACGCGCGCGAGGCCCTCGCGAGGCGCCACCAGGTGACCTTGCCGGCGACCTCGGTGAACTTCACCGATTGCAGCGCCGCGGCGCGCCCGCCGCCGGCCAGCGCCCAGCGCAGGCCCACCACGCCGAGCTGCACGACGCCCTTGGCGGCCATCAACAGCCCGTCGCGCAGCGGCGCGGGCGAGCGGCGCAGCACCACCGTGCCGTAGACCTGCCCGGTGCGGAAGTTGCGGCGGCGCATGTAGGACAGCGTGGCGCGGTCGGCCGGCACCAGCTCGTGCACCACCGCCTCTGCGCACCACACGAAGCGGCGGCCACGCTCGAAGAGGCGCAGGAACAGGTCGAAATCCTCGCCGCCGCAGCGGCCCAGCGCGGGGTCGAAGGGCGCGGCGTCGTCCAGGCAAGTGGCGCGCAGCAACAGGGAGTTGCCCGTGCCGATCCAGCGGCCACTGACCGATTCGTCGTGGCGCAGCGTCAGTGGCGTGCCGGTGGGCCAGGACAGGCGGCGCTCATAGGAGCGGCCGGTGGGGTCCCAGGCCGGCGGGCCTTCGGGGAATTCGGGCAGGACGACGCCGCAGACCAGGTCGGCGCCCGTGTCCTGCTGCGTGGTGACGAGGGCGTGCAGCCAGCCGGGCTCGCAGCGCTCGTCATCGTCCAGGAAGGCCACGCGCTCGCCCACGCTCGCCGCCACGCCGGCGTTGCGGGCAAGCGAGATGTTGGGCTCCGCCACCGCCAGGTAGCGCAGCGGCAGGCCGGGGAGTGCGGCCATCGCCTCCACCGCCGCGCGGGCGTTGGAATCGGGGGAGTTGTCCACCACCAGCACCTCGGCCGCCTCGCCGGGCGGCAGGGCCTGCGCGCGGGCCGTGGCGATGGCGCGCGCCAGCGGCCCGGGGCGGTTGAAGGTGCAGATGACGACGGTGGTGCGCGGCATGTCGGCCCCCCGGTTACCGCCAAACACGTTTCCGAAACAGTAAGGGAAGGCGCGGAGGCTGCGCGGCGCGCCCGCATCGTGCAGCCTGGGAAACCCATGTCCGAACCCGCCAGCCAGACCGACGCCGCCGGCCCGATTCCCGCGCTGGACGGGCTGCGGGCCGTGTCCATCCTGCTGGTGATCGCCTCCCATGCCGGGCTGGGGCGGGTGGTGCCCGGCGGGCTGGGGGTGACGCTGTTCTTCGGCATCAGCGGCTTCATCATCACACGCCTGCTGCTGGCCGAGCACGCGGCGCATGGGCGCGTGGCCCTCGGCGCCTTCTACGCGCGGCGGGTGCTTCGGCTGTCGCCCGCACTGCTGGCCTATGCCGCCTGCGCGGGGGTGGCGATGCTGGCGCTGGGCGCGCCGCTGGTCCTGGGCGAATGGGCGGCGGCGCTGCTCTACGGCGCGAACATCCACGCGCTGTGGGTGGGCTTCCCGGACCATCCGGGCCTGGCGCCGCACCCGTTCAGCATCCTGTGGTCGCTGGCGGTGGAGGAGCACTTCTACCTGATCTTCCCCGCGGCGCTGCTGGTGCTGGTGCGGCGCGGGCGGTTCCTGGCCGGGATGGCGCTGGGCTGCGCGGCCGTGCTGCTGTGGCGGCTGCACGTGCAGGCGCGATGCGGCGGCGGCGGCCCGGAATGGCTGTGCGGGACCATGCCCGCCTTCCGCATCCACATGGGCACCGACACGCGCCTGGACGCCATGCTGTTCGGCTGCGCGCTGGCTTGGCTGTGCCGGCCGGGCGCGCTGCCCGCCTGGACCGCTTCGCGCTGGCCGCTGCTGCTCGGCGCGGCCGGCATCCTGGGCAGCCTGCTGCTGCGCGACCCCTGGTTCCGCGAGACCTGGCGCCATTCGCTGCAAGGGGCGGCGATCGCGCTCGCCATGGGCAGCCTGCTCTTCGCGCCCGGGTGGGGGTGGCTGCGCGCGGCGCTGTCCGCCCCGCCCGTGCTGCTGGTGGGGCGGATGAGCTACGTGCTCTACCTCTTCCACTGGCTGGCGGTGGGGCTGGCCTGCGCGGCGACGGGCGAGGCGATGCGCGAGTCGCCCTACAGCCCCGCCTGGTACGCGGTGTTCGTGGCGGCCACCGCCCTGCCGTCCCTGCTGGTGTTTTACGGCGTCGAGCGGCCGGTGGCGCGGCTGCGGGCGCGGCTGCGCCCTACCCCTGGCGTGGCACCTTGCGCATCGCGCGCAGCAGGCGCGGCGCCTCCAGCAGGTAGCGCCGCCACAGCCGGCGCGGCTCGCTCAGCAGGCGGTGCAGCCATTCCAGGTGCAGGCGCTGCATCCAGGCGGGCGCCCGCCGCTTCGCCCCCGTGACGAATTCCAGCGCCGCGCCCAGGCAGAGCCCCACCCCCGTCGCGCCGCCCCCTGCCGCGATGCGCGCCGCCAGCACCTCCTGCTGGGGGGAGCCGACGCACAGGAAGGTGAGGCGCGCCGGGTGCGCCCGCACGAAGGCCGCCGCCGCCTCCAGCGCCGCCGCGTC
>JALHNW010000455.1 GCA_022843345.1 Rubritepida sp.
GCACGGTGCTGGCCATCGCCCGGCGCCCGGGCGCGGAGCCCGGCGCCTCCTTCGAGCGCCCGGCGACGCGCTGGCCGGAATTCACGCCGGGCATGCCGCCGGGCGCGGCGCTGGTGGCGCTGGCGCGATGATCCCGCTCGCCACCATCACCCCCTCGGCGAACTGGGTGGTGGAGGCAGCGACGGTCGCCTTGCTGCGCGACGTGCCGGGCGTGGTGCCGGTCTTCTCGCGCACGCCGGTGCCGGATGGGATGCCCGACGCGCACGACATGCCGAACATGCTGCGCGCCGCGGAACTCCTGGCCCACGCGAAGCCGGCGGCGATCGTCTGGAACGGCTCCAAGGGCGGCCTGATCGGGCTTGGGCACGATGCGGCGCTGGCGGCCGCGATCACCGCGGCGACCGGCATCCCGGCCGGCACCTCGGCGCTGGAGATGGAGCGCGAATACGAGGCCGCCGGGCGCCCGCGTCTTGGACTGATGACCCCCTATGACGAGGCGACCGCCGCGCGCACCCGCCGGGGCTTCGCGCGCGAGGGCTGGGCGGTGGAGGCGGAGGACCACCTGGGCCTGTCGGACAACCTGTCCTTCGCCTCGGTGCCGGCCGAGGCCATCGTCGCGCAGGCGCGGCGGCTGGCGGGGCGCTGCGACATGCTGTGCGCCTGGTGCACCAACTACCCCGCCGCGCTGCACGCCGCCGCGATCGAGGGCGCGACGGGGCTGCGCCTGCTGGACGCCACGGCGCTGGGCGTGGCGGCGCTGCTGCGGCTCAGGGGCAGTCCACCTCCAGGCTGAGCAGCCGGAAGCTCATCGTCTTGCCGTGCCCGTCCAGGTTCAGCGCGCCGTTCACGCCGCCTTCCAGCGCGTCCTCCACCACGAAGTTGAAGGCGTGCAGCAGCGGCAGGTCGTGCCGCACGCAGCCCGTCGCGCCGCGATGCGCGAACAGCGCCAGCACGCGCTCCGCCGTCACCTGCGCGGCCAGCAAGGCGTAATGCGCGGGGTCGTAGGGGATCAGCGACAGGTTCAGCCGGTTGCCCTTGTCCCCGGCGCGCGAGTGGGCAAGGTCGTAGAGCTTCACGCCAGCATCTCCTTCGCGGTGCGGATGCTCACCCGCGTCGGCACCCGTTCGCGCAGGATGAGGTGGGAGCGGGTGAGGATGCGCGGCGTCACCCGCCACCGCGCGCCGCCGGTGCCGGCGGGGCCGCAGCACAGCATGGCCAGCGCCTCGCGCGCCGCCCCGTCCGCGTCGTCGCGGGACGCGCTTTCCACGGCCAGGCGCACGCGCACCTCCGGCGGCTCGTGCGCGCTGGAACGCCACAGGGCGCCGTCGTCGGCATCGTGGACGGAGGAGACGCCGATCAGGTCCACCCGCGCGCGGGTGATGGACAGCCCGCGGATGCGAAGGCGCTCCAGCAGCACCTCGGCCATGGCCCGTGCCCGCGCGGCGGCGTTCGGGCCGGCAACGCTGACTTCCCCCTCGCCGAGCCAGGAGCCCTCGAAGCTCGCCGTCACCTTCAGCGATTCCGGGCGCGGATGGCCGCGCAGCCCGCGCACCGCCACGCGGTCCTTGCCCACCTGGTCCAGCGTGCAGCCGGTGATGTCCAGCACCACGTCGGGGGTGACGTAGGCCGCCGGGTCGTGCAGCTCGTAGAGCAGCTGTTCCTTCACCGTGCGAAGGTCCACCAGCCCGCCGGTCCCCCTCGGCTTGGTGACGACGAGGCCGCCATCCGCCGTCACCTCCGCGATCGGGTAGCCGAGGTTGGCGGGGTCCGGCACGTCCTTGCGCCCGGGGTCCCAGAACACGCCGCCGGTGAGCTGCGCGCCGCATTCCAGCAGGTGCCCGGCGGCCGCGCCCACCGCCAGCATCGCCCAGTCGTCGGCCCGCCAGCCGAAATGGTGCATCAGCGGCGCGATGGCCAGCGCGGGGTCGCTGGTGCGGCCGGCCACCACCACCTGCGCGCCCTGCGCCAGCGCCTCCACCATCGCCTCCGCGCCGATGTAGGCGTTGGCGGCGACGAGGCGCCAGTCGCCCATGTCCAGCCCCGCATCGGCCTCGTGCACCGGCAGCTGGCCGCCGGCCACGGCGCCGGTCACGTCGTCGCCCTCCACCACCGCGATCCGCAGGCCGGGCAGGCCGAGCTCCATCGCCACCCGCGCCACCGCCAGGCCCCCGGCGGGCGGGTTGGCGGCGCCCCAGTTGCCCAGCAAGGGGATGGCGTGGTCATGCGCGTCGCGCAGGATGGGGCGGATGAGGCGCTCCAGCATCGGCTCGTAGCCCAGGGCGGGGGCGCGGCGGCGCTCAAGCTGCGCCAGGGCCACGGTGCGCTCGCCCAGCGTCTCGAAGAACAGGGCGGCGGGGGTGCCGCCGGCGACGAGGTCGCGCATCACCGGGATGGGTGCGTCCACGCGGTCGCCGGAAAAGCCGGAGGCGTTGCCGAGGCGGAACATCAGGACAGGACCCTTTCGACGGCGTGCCCCCATTCCGCGTGGCGCTGCGCGGCCTCGGCCGGGTCCATGGCGGGGGCGAAGCGGC
>JALHNW010000456.1 GCA_022843345.1 Rubritepida sp.
GGGCGCGCCGCCGGCCCTGGTGGTGGACATCGGCCCGGGCGCGGGGCCGCTGGCGCAGGAGCTGGTCGCCGGCTGCGCCGCCGCCGGCCACGCCCTGTGGCTGCTGGATTCGCCCGAGATGCTGGCCGCCCTTCCCGACGCGCCGGGCGTGACCAAGCGCGCCGGCCGCTTCCCGGACGGCTCCGGCCCGCTGGAGGAGCTGGCCGGGCGGGCGGATGCGGTGCTGTGCTACTCCGTGCTGCACTACGTCTTCGCCGGGCAGCCGCTCATCCCCTTCCTGGACGCCGCCCTGGCCCTGCTGAAGCCCGGCGGCGCCCTGCTGCTGGGCGACCTGCCCAACGCCTCCATGCGCCGCCGCTTCCTGGCCGGCGATGCGGGGCGCGCCTTCCACCGCGCCTATTCGGGGCGCGACGAGGACCCGGCGCTGGCCACCCACCCCGCCCTGCCGGGCGAGATGGACGACAGCGTGCTGCTTTCCCTGCTCGCGCGCGCCCGCGCGCTGGGCTTCGACGCCTGGATCCTGCCGCAGCCGCCCGCCCTGCCCATGGCCAACCGGCGCGAGGACATCCTCGTGCGCCGCCCCTGACGGAACAGCCCCGATGACCGACGCGGACCGCGACCTCGTGATCGTGGGCGACAGCGCCTTCGCCGAGGTGGCGCACGAGTATTTCGAGGCCTTCGCCGGCATGCGCGTGCGCGCCTTCGCGGTGGAGCGCGCGCACCTGACGCGCGACACGCTGCGCGGCCTGCCCGTGGTGCCCTTCGAGACCCTGGCCCAGACCCACCCGCCGGACGCGCACCGGCTGCACGTCGCCATCGTGTACACCCAGCTCAACCGCCTGCGCGCCCGCCTGGCCGCGGCGGGCGAGGCGATGGGCTACCGCCTCGCCTCCTTCGTCAGCCCGCGCGCCTTCGTCTCGCCATCGGCGCGCATCGGCGCGCACTGCTTCATCTTCGAGGACAACGTGATCCAGCCTTGCGTGGAGATCGGCCGCAACGCGGTGCTGTGGTCGGGCAACCACGTCGGGCACCATTCGCGCGTGGGGGACAACGTCTTCGTCTCGTCGCACGTCGTCGTCTCGGGCTTCTGCACGGTGGGGGACCACTGCTTCCTGGGCGTCAACAGCGCGCTGGCGGACCGAACGGAACTGGGCGCGGATTGCTGGGTGGGGCCGGGCAGCGTGCTGTCGGGCCAGGTGGCGGCGGGGCAGATGTTCCGCGTGGCGGACACCGCGCCCTCGCGCGTCGGCACGCGCCGCTTCTTCCGCCTGGGCGACGCGCCGTGAGGTGGCGCCGGCTGGGCCGCATCTGGGCGCCGGATGGCAGCCTGCCCTGGGCGCGCAGCCACGCGATGCTGCCCACGCCGCTGCCGCTGCCCGACGGGCGGCTGCGCCTCTACCTCGCCTGCTGCGACGAGAACACCGTCTCGCGCATCGGCTGGGTGGACGTTGACGCGGCCGACCCAACGCGCGTGCTGGGCTGGGCGCGCGAGCCGGTGCTGGACGTGGGCGAGGATGGCTGCTTCGACGACAACGGGGTGAACCCGGCGAGCATCCTGCGCCTGCCGGACGGCCGGCTGCGCCTGTACTACGTCGGCTACCAGCGGCCGGGAAAGGTGCCCTACACCCTGTTCACCGGCGTGGCCGAGGCCGATGGCCCGGACGGCCCCTTCACCCGCGTCCGTGAGGTGCCGGTGCTGGACCGCGCGCAGGGCGAGCGCTTCTTCCGCACCGCGGCCTTCGTGCAGCCCACGCCGGATGGCTGGGACGCGCTGTACGTCGGCGGGGGAGAGTTCCACGTGACCGCGGGACGGATGCAGCCGCGCTACGGCATCCGCCACGCCGCCTCGGCCGACGGGCTGGCCTGGACGGCGCCGGGCGCCTCCGTGCTGGAACCCGCACCGGGCGAGATCGGCTTCGGCCGGCCCTGGGTCATGCGCCGGCCCGGCGCGGCCGACGTGCTGTGGTACTCGGCGCGCGACCCGCTGGGCTACCGCATCGGCCACGCGGTCCGCGAGGGGGATGGGTGGCGGCGGCGGGACGACGCGCAGGGGCTGGAAGGCGCACCGGGAGAATGGGACGGCGACATGCAATGCTACGCCGTGACGCAGGAGCTGAACGGGCGGGTCTTCATGTTCCACAACGGCGAGGGCTACGGCCGTACCGGCGTCGGCGCCGCCGTGCTGGAACAGGGCTGAGCGCGTGGCCGGCATCATCGTCGAAGCCTACGCGCCTGGCCAGGCGGCGGAATGGGACGCCTTCGTGGCAGCCAGCAAGAACGCCACCTTCCTGCACCACCGCGCCTACATGGACTACCACGCCGACCGCTTCCCCGACGCCTCGCTGGTGATCCGCCGCGAGGGCGAGCTGGTCGCCCTGCTGCCGGCGCACCGCACGGGCGAGGGCATCTCTAGAGCGCGCTGTTTTCATATAGAAGCGTAGCCTGAGTTCTTCAGGTAGTTGGCGCATTCGGTTGGCGAGACGAGGTCGAGGAGCTGACCTGCCTTGCGCCAAGTCTCCTCGACGGTG
>JALHNW010000457.1 GCA_022843345.1 Rubritepida sp.
GCCTCTCGGCGGGCGAGCGCGCCGGCCTGGCCGACAAGATCAGCGAGTGCTGGAGCGTGGATGCCGGCGCGCCCGGCCTGAACCAGATCACCGTGGAGCTGCGCGTGGAGGTGGATGCCGGCGGCGTGGTGCGCGTGGTGCGCCCCAACGGCGCGCCGCCGACGGACCCGCGCGCGCGCATGGTGTTCGAGGCGGCGCGGCGCGCCCTGCTGGACCCGCGCTGCAACCCGCTGCCCCTGCCGCGCGAACGGCTGGCCGCGCTGCGGGACGCCGTCTTCCGGTTCCGCCCGAGCGACCTCGGCCTGCGCTGACGCCCCAACCCTCCCTTGACCATGCCGCGCCAAGGTCGCAGTTGCTCCTCCCGACGCTTCGCGGAGCCCTGCCGACGTGACCGACCTTTCGCTTCGCCGCCGCCACCTGCTCGCCGCGGCCGGCATCTTGGCCGCGCCCCTGCCGGTGCTGGCGCAGTCCACGGTGATCGACATCACCCGCGCGCGCACGGACCCCATCCCCATCGCCATCCCCGACATGGCCGGCGGGCCGCTGGGCGCGCAGATCAGCCGGGTGATCGCCAACAACCTGCGCAGCAGCGGCCTGTTCCGCCCCGTGGAACGCGCGGCCTTCATCCAGAGCGCCGAGGCCGCCGCCGCCACGCCGCGCTTCCAGGACTGGCGCGTGATCGGCGCCACCGCGCTGGTGACGGGGCGCGTGGTCGAATCCGGCGGCGCCTCGCGCGTCGAGTTCCGCCTGTGGGACGTGCTGCCCGAGCAGCAGGCGCTGGGCACCGCCTACAACACCACCTCCGCCAACTGGCGCCAGGTCGCGCACATCATCTCGGACGACATCTACAAGCGGATGCTGGGCGAGGACGGCTACTTCAACACCCGCGTCGCCTATGTCAGCGAGACGGGCCCGCGCGACCGCCGGGTACGGCGCCTGGCCATCATGGACCAGGATGGCGAGAACCATCGCTTCCTCACCGACGGGCGCTTCCAGGCGCTCACCCCGCGGTTCCACCCGAACGCGCAGCAGATCGCCTTCATGTCCTATGAGCGCAACGAGCCGCGGGTCTACCTCTTCAACCTGCAATCCGGCCGGCAGGAGGCGCTGGGCTCCTTCGGCGGCATGACGCTCTCGCCCCGCTTCTCGCCGGATGGGCGCTCGGTCGTGCTGTCCGCCATGCGCGGGGGCGACGCGAACATCTACCTGGTGGACCTGGGTTCGCGGCGGGAGCGGCAGCTGACCTCGGGCGCGGGGCTGGACGTGTCGCCCTCCTTCTCGCCCGATGGCGCGCAGATCGTGTTCAACTCGGACCGCGGCGGCGACCAGCAGCTCTACGTCATGGGCGCGGGCGGCGGGGGCGCGCGGCGCATCTCCTTCGGCAACGGGCGCTACGCCACGCCGGTGTGGTCGCCGCGCGGGGACCTGATCGCCTTCACGCGCATCGCGCGCGGGCAGTTCGCCATCGGCGTGATGCGCCCCGACGGCTCGGGCGAGCGCATCCTCAGCGAGGGCTGGTCCATGGAGGCGCCGACCTTCGCCCCCAACGGCCGCGTGCTGATGTTCCACCGCGAGACGCAGTCGCGCGGCGCGCGCGGGGAGGGCTACTCGGCGCGCCTCGCCTCCATCGACATCGCGGGGTTCAACGAGCGCCCGGTGCCCACGCCCACGGACGCAACCGACCCGAGCTGGTCCCCGTTGCTGGGGTGACAGGCTTGCACCGGGCGGGAAGCTTCGGCCTTGATTGTGCCACAGGCCGGGTCTACCCGTATCCGCATCGTATTGCAGCGCAACATGGCCGTGGGCTGCGCCCCGCGGCGCCGAAGGAGATCACCATGGCCGCCACGAAGACCCTGCTCGCCGCCCTCATGGCCGCAGGCCTGCTCGCCGCCTGCTCGAACACCGACGAGAACGCGGCGGCGACGGGGGCAGGCGGCGCGTCGGCGGCCGGCGGCGCCATCCGCCCCGGCAGCCAGGAGGACCTGGTGGCGAACGTGGGCGACCGCGTGTTCTTCGACACCGACAGCTCCAGCGTGCGCGGCGACCAGCGCCCGGTGCTGGAGCGCCAGGCCGCCTGGCTGCGCACCAACGCCGCCGTGCAGGTGATGGTCGAGGGCCACGCCGACGAGCGCGGCACGCGCGAGTACAACCTGGCGCTGGGCCAGCGCCGCGCCAATGCGGCGCGCGACCTGCTGGTGGCCGGCGGCACCAGCGGCGCGCGGATCACCACCATCTCCTACGGCAAGGACCGCCCGGACGCGCTGGGCTCCTCCGAGGATTCCTGGGCGCGCAACCGCCGCGCCGTGACGGTGGTGCGCTGACGCATCCGTGACCGCTGCGGGGGGCTGACCATGGCGCTTCATCCTGCCGGCTTCGGCGCCGCCTTGCGCGGCATGCTGGGCGGCCTCCTGCTGCTGTCCGCGCCCGCCTGGGCGCAGATGGATTCGCGCGAGGGGATCGCGCTGCAGAACCAGATCCTCCAGCTGCGCCAGGAGATGGAGCAGATGCGGCGCGGCGGCGCGGTCGC
>JALHNW010000458.1 GCA_022843345.1 Rubritepida sp.
CCGCGCGCGGCGCGCCGCCAGCACGGCATGGCCGCGCCAGGTCAGCGCGCGGTCCCACCGAAGCAGCGGCATCCGCGCGTCGGACCAGTCGAGCTTGTAGGCCTCGCCCCCCACCGTCAGGTCGAACACCGCGTCGCCCTGCGCGATCGCCTCGCCGAGGAGCTCCTCCACCATGATCCGGCCCACGGAAAGCCTGGCCCATTCCCCCGCCGACCAGCCGACCATCAGGTACAGGAAGCGCCCGCGGTCCCGCAGGCCCCAATGGGCGGCCACCACCTCATCCCCCACCATCAGCGTGCTGGCCACCGCCGGGCAGCGGGCCGAGGCCAGGCGGTAGAAGGCGCCCATCGCCGGGTCGGCGAAGGCATCGGCATTGCCCGTTTCCAGCCAGCGGCGGGACTTGCGCGCCATCATGGCCGCGAGCGCCGCCTCCATCCCCTCCGGCGTGGCGGCGATTTCGTGGCGCAGCGGGCCGACCTCGCCCAGGCGGCGGCGCTTGCGGCGGCTGTCGGCGCGCAGGTTGGCGCGGCGGCTCCCCAGCAGCGCGTCCAGGCTGGGGGGCAGGCGCAGGCTGAAGGCTGCGTCGTGCTCCACGGCGCCGGGCAGGGCGGCCATGGGGTTGGGCACGCCCTCGATCTCCGGCGGCATCCGCTCGAGCTCCACGAGGTCGGCCGGCGGCAGCGCCCCCAGCAGCCGCGGCCACAGCGCGGCCATCTCGGGCGCGAAGCCGGGCCGCAGAAGGGGCGCGTGGTAGTCGGACACGTCGCCGCCCAGGAAGCCCAGCACGCGCAGGGCGCCGCGGCGGAACACGCCCAGCGGCAGGATCATCGCCGGGCCTTGCGCGTCCTCCACCAGCACGGGGCAGGGCCGCACCCGCCGGCCCAGCGTTTCCGCCCAGGCGGATTGCCAGCCGAAGCACTGGAAGGGCCAGCGATGGCCCTGTTCCAGCATCCGCCAGGGGGCTTCCAGCGCGGCGACGGAATCGTGGCGGGTGATGCGCGGCTGGTCCATCGCCGCAGCATCGCGGCGAAAGCTTAAGGCGGGGTCATCACGCCCACGGCGCGCCGCGGTCCACCCGCAGCACGCGGTTCACGAAGATGCCGGGCGTCGCCACCTTCTCCGGGTCCAGCGCGCCCAGCTCGCGGATGTGCTGCACCTGCGCCACGGTCAGCTCGGCCGCCATGGCCATCACCGGGTTGAAGTTCCGGCCGGACTGGTTGTAGGTCAGGTTGCCCCAGCGGTCCGCCTCCCAGGCCTCCACCAGCGCCAGGTCGCCCTTCAGCGCGCGCTCCATCACGTAGGTGCGGCCGTCGAACTCCCGCTCCTCCTTGCCGCGCGCCAGCGGCGTGCCGACGGAGGTGGCGGTGAAGAAGGCGGGGATGCCGGCACCCGCCGCGCGCATCCGCTCCGCCATGGTGCCCTGCGGCACGATCTCCAGCTCCAGCTTCCCCGCGCGGTACAGCTCCTCGAACACCACCGAGCCCTGGGAACGCGGGAAGGAGCAGATGATCTTGCGCACCCGCCCCAGCTCCATCAGCCGCGCCAGCCCCACATGCCCGGTGCCGGCGTTGTTGGCGACGCAGGTGAGGTCGGTGGCGCCCTGCTCGATCAGCCCTTCCAGCAGCACGTCCGGCTGGCCCACGCTGCCGAAGCCGCCGATGAGCACGGTGGAGCCATCCTTCACCCCCGCCAGCGCATCGGCGACGGACTGGACGATCTTGTTGATCACGCGGCGTGTTCTCCCGGATGGACGTTCGCCGCATGGTCGTTCCGGCGGCGCGGCTCGTCAAACCCTCCAGGCGTCAACCGCGGAAAGCGCGCAGCCTGGAGGTGCCGGGCGGAAAGGCGGTGGTGCAAGGCTGGGCACGCCCGCCCACCGTGCAGTTGGTCACGAACACCTCGATGCAGGCATTGCCGATGCTCGTCAGGTTGAACTCCTGCACCTGGAGCGTGCCGCCGCCACCGACGCCGACGCCGGAGCGGACCATGGTCCCGGCCAGGCCGCAGGGGCTGGCCCACAGGTCCAGCCGGCCCTGGGCGTTCCGCGCGGCGCCGTAGGCGTCGAGATGGGCGGTGTAGCGGTGCTGGCCCCAGATGCCGAACTGCACGGCGCAGCGCAGCTCCCCGTTGCGATGGGGCACGCAGTCCGCCTCCTGCCAGTTGCTGGCCAGGGCGGGTGGCGTCGCGAGCGCGAGGAGCAGGGTGGCGAGGGCGGCACGCTGGATCATGATGGACCTTTTCTTGAAGTGGTGGGCGTGGTGCATGCTGGCCGGGAGGCGCGGCGGCGGGCAAGCCGGCGGCTACGATGCCGGCCATCGGCCGCGCCGATGGCGTCACGGCGGAGGCAGCAGCGCCTCGATCGCCGCCCCTGCGGGCGCATCGCCGAACAGCGCCATCTCGCCGCCCCGCATCGCGCAGGCGGCATCGCGCAGCGCGCCCATCGCCAGGCGGTACAGCGCGCCGCCGGTCGAGACGCGCCGCACCCCCGCCTCGGCCAGCGCCGCCAGCGGAACGGCGCCCGCG
>JALHNW010000459.1 GCA_022843345.1 Rubritepida sp.
GCCGCGCATGGCCCGCCCGCTCAGTGCCGGTCCTCCGGCCGACGGGCGGCGCCCCACACCGCCTGCGCCACCAGCGTGACCACCACGGTCAGCACGATGACCTGCAGCAGCGTGGCCCCGGCCCAGATCCAGGCGGGGAACACGCCCGGCAGCGCCATGTAGCCCAGCGGCAGCATGAGGAAGGCGTAGGAACCGGGCACCGTGCCCGCCACCTCGTTCGTGCCCTGCCAGATCATGTCGCCGGCCACGTAGAGGATGATCAGCAGGCCCACCCAGGCGATCCAGCGGTGCTTGTTCAGCAGGTTGGCGATGAAGGTCGCCGCCACGCCCATCAGCACCACCGAGATGGCGAGGCCGGCGATGAGCACGTAGGGGTGGTCCTTCGCCGCGCCCGCCACGGCCAGCACGTTGTCGAGCGACATGGAGATGTCGGCGACCAGGATCTGCGTGATGGCCTGGGGCAGCGTCTTGCGCGGGGCGCCGGATTCCACGCCGTCCGCCGCGTCGCCCGCGTCGCCGTGCCCGCCCTCGCGCAGCTCGCGGTACATCTTCCAGCAGACCCACAGCAGCAGCACGCCGCCGGCCAGGGTGATGCCGACGATGGCGAGCAGCTGCACGGTGATGGAGGCGAAGGCGATGCGCATGACCGTCGCCGCCGCGATGCCCCACAGGATGGCGGTGCGGCGCTGCGCCGGCGGCAGGCCCGCGGCCGCCATGCCCACGACGATGGCGTTGTCGCCCGCCAGCACGATGTCGATCAGCAGCACCTGGAAGAGCGGGACGAGCCAGTCAGGCATGGGTTGGCATCCACATGAAGAGGTTGTAATTTGAGCCTGATCAACAGGTTGCCTTCGACATGGCCGATTCCGGGCCGCGCATCAAAGCCCGCTTGCGCCCCCGGCGCATCGGGGGGAAACAGCGCGCGTCACGCCTGGAGTGCGCCCGATGGTCCCCCGCTACACCCGCCCGCAGATGGCCGCGATCTGGTCGCCGGAGGAGCGCTTCCGCATCTGGTTCGAGATCGAGGCGCTGGCGGCGGAGAAGATGGCGGAGCTGGGCACCATCCCCGCGGAATCCGCGCGCGTGATCCGCGAGGCCGGCGCGCGCCGCACCGCCGCCATCGGCGCGGCCGACCTGGAGCGCATCGACGAGATCGAGCGGGTGACGCGCCACGACGTCATCGCCTTCCTCACCTGGCTGGGCGAGGGCGAGAATGGCATGGGCGAGCACGCCCGCTACATTCACCAGGGCATGACCAGCTCCGACGTGCTGGACACCTGCCTGGCCGTGCAGATGGCGCGCGCCGCCGACCTGCTCATCGCCGGTTGCGAGGCGGTGATGGCGGCGCTCAAGGCCCGCGCCATCGAGCACCGGCACACCCCCACCATCGGCCGCTCCCACGGCATCCACGCCGAGCCGACGACCTTCGGCCTGAAGCTCGCCGGGCACTACGTCGAGTTCGCGCGCAACCTCGGCCGCCTGAGGGCGGCGCGGGCGGAGGTGGCGACCTGCGCCATCTCCGGCCCCGTCGGCACCTTCGCCAGCGTGGACCCGGCCGTGGAGGCGCATGTGGCGGAGAAGCTGGGGCTGGCGGTGGAGCCCGTCTCCACCCAGGTGATCCCGCGCGACCGGCACGCGGCCTTCTTCTGCGCGCTCGCCGTCGTGGCCGGCGGCGTGGAACGGCTGGCGACCGAGGTGCGCCACCTGCAGCGCTCCGAGGTGCGCGAGGCGGAGGAGTTCTTCCACGCCGGCCAGAAGGGCAGCAGCGCCATGCCCCACAAGCGCAACCCGGTGCTGAGCGAGAACCTGTCCGGCCTCGCCCGCCTGGTGCGCGGCTACGCCATGCCGGCGCTGGAGAACATCACCCTCTGGCACGAGCGCGACATCAGCCATTCGAGCGTGGAGCGCGTGATCGCCCCCGACGCCACCATCGCGCTGGACTTCGCGCTGATGCGCCTGGCCGGCATGATGGAGAAGCTGACGATCTACCCCGAGCGCATGACGGAGAACCTGGAATCGCTCGGCGGCGTGGTGCACAGCCAGAAGGTGCTGCTGGCGCTGACCCAGGCCGGGCTGTCGCGCGAGGGCGCCTATGCCGCCGTGCAGAAGGCGGCGATGGACACCTGGCTGGCCCTGGGCAGGCCGGACGCGAAGCGCTTCGCCGAGAACCTGCTGGCGGTGCCCGAGGCGGCGGGCTGCATGGACGCCGCGGCCCTGGCGGCGGCGATGGACCCGCAGCGCGACTTCCGCCACGTGGACACGGTCTTCGCGCGCGTCTTCGGAACACCCTGAAGGCGCCACGTTTCGGCCACGCGACAATACATATATGTGGGCATGAACCTAAAGGGTCCTGCCATGCGTGGCTTCGCCAAGTTCTTCGTCGCCGCGGCGCTGGGCGCCGCCGCCTTCCTGCCGGGAACGGCGCAGGCCTGGGACGGGCCGCGCCACTGGGGCCCGCCGCGCGGCTACTACGCGCCGCAGCCGCCGCCCGTGTACTACGTGCCGCCGCGGCCGGTC
>JALHNW010000460.1 GCA_022843345.1 Rubritepida sp.
CCGGGGCGCCCGGGGCGCCTGAAGCGGCGAGGGCGCCGGTGCCGCCGATGCCGCGATCCCCGCTGCCGAGCACGGGACCGTCATCGGGCCCGATCCGGCAGGCGGGGTGGGAAGGCGGCGCCGCGGGCGCGCAGGCTACCGCCAGCAGCAGCAGAAGCAGGGCGGCGCATCCCCTCATGCCCGCCTCTCCGCCCGGGCAGCCGTCCCGGCCGGGACGGCTTCGGCTTCCGCATAGAGGTAGACGCCGAGGTTGACGCGGCGGGTCGGCGAGCCAGGGGGCGGGGCGGGCTGGTTGTCCAGCAGGTGGAGGACCTCCCGGTTCACCTCCACAAGCAGGCGTTCCACCGCGGCGCGGCTCAGCGCCTCCATGCGATCCGCGACCGCCTCCGGCAGCCCGTCATAATGCACGGCGCGTTCCAGGAAGGCGGGAGAGGCGCCCGCGACATTCGCGGTGGCGGCGGCCAGATGGTCGTGCAGGTTGCGGGCGAAGTAGTGCAACTGCGCCTCCGTCCCCGGCCGCGGCACGAAGGCCGAGGCCTGGAGGATGGCGCGATCCTCCCCGTCCAGGCGCACCAAGCCCTGGGCCAGCCAGTCATCCAGCACGGCGCGGGGGCGGACGTCGCGCGTCACGCCGCTCACCAGCGCCTCGAAGGAGGGTTCGCCGGGCGGCGCCGTGCGGGGCAGCGGCAGGGGCCGCCCCCCGGCATCCGTGAAGGCGGGCAGGCCGAGCCAGCGCGCGACAAGCTGGCTGCCTAGAGTGACGACTGCCGGCACCGCGGGCGCATCCGGGGGCTGTTCGCGCAGGCGCCGGATCTCCTTCCGGTGCACGCCCGTCATCAGGCTGAGGCGGCTGTCGGTGCGGGCGGCCGCGGTCGCGATCTCCTCCGCCGCCACCTGAACATAGAGGGCGCGAACCAGCTCCGCGAAGACGGGCCAGGTGAGGCCGGCGCGGATCATCAGGCGCAGCAGCGGACGCAGCAGCCGGGCGAGCGGCCGCATGAGAGCCGGGGCAAGGGGCGGGCCCTGGGGCGCGATGAATGGGTCGGACAAGGGACGGACGCTTCCGAGTGTAGGCCAGCGTAACACGTCGTGACGTGGGAAATCAGCCCACAAGATTGACGTGGGAAATTTTCCCACATTAAGTTACGCCGAGACCACAAGGCAGAACCCGTGATGACCCCGACCAAGCCCCTCGTTGCCCCGCGGCCCGTTGCGCGCATCGCCGCCGCGGTGCTGGGGGAGTTGCGCCGCCACCCCGCCCTGCGTGCCGGCCTTCGCCGGCTGGCCCTGCCCGCGCTGCCGCTGCTGCGCCCCTGCCTGCGCGCCCTGCCGACGGCCGACGCGCTGGGCTACGAGCGCTGGATCGAGGAGCACGACACGCTGACGGAGACCGAAGCGCAGGCGATGCGGCGGGAGGCGATGGGCCACAGGAACCCGCCGCTGCTGTCCGTCGCCATGCCGATCCATGAGACCCCGCCGGCGCTGCTACGCCAGGCCATCGAATCCCTGAAGGCGCAGACCTACCCGCATTGGGAACTCTGCGCGGTGGACGATGCCTCGCCATCCAGCCAGGTGGAGGCGCTGCTGGCGGAGATGGCGGCGGTGGATCCGCGCATCCGCTGGCGGCGGCGCACGCGCAACGGCCACATCGCGCGCGCCACCAACGATGCCATCGGCATGGCCCGCGGCGACTTCGTGCTGCTGATGGACCATGACGACCTGCTGCCGGCCCGCGCGCTGCATGACGTGGCGGCGCTGGTGCGCCAGCACCCCGACCTCGACATCGCCTATTCCGACGAGGACAAGATCGATGCGAAGGGGCGCCGCTTCGCGCCCTATTTCAAGCCGGATTTCGACTCCGATCTGCTGCTGGCGCAGAACCTGGTCAGCCACCTCGGCGTTTATTCCAGGCGGCTGTTGCGGCGGATCGGCGGGCTGCGGCCGGGCTTCAACGGCAGCCAGGACCATGACCTGGCGCTGCGCGCGGCGGCGGCGACGACGCCGGCGCGCATCCATCACATCCCGCGCATCCTGTATCACTGGCGGCAGCCGGCCCAGGGCAGCTATTCGAAGCGGGAGGCCGCGCGCTGCGTCCGTGCGTCCCGCGCCGCGGTGACGGAAAGCCTGGCCTCGGCGGGTGAGGTGGGGGTGGTGCTGCAGCCGGCGCCGCTGGCGCCCAGTTGGCACCGCGTGGTGCATCCGGTGCGGTCGCCGCGGCCGCTGGTCAGCGTGCTGGTGGCGATGCCCCGCGGCGGGCGGCTGCCGGAATGCGCCGATGGCGTGCTGCGGCGGACCCAATGGGCGGAGCTGGAGATGATCGTCGCCGCGCCGATGCAGGCGCAGGGCATCGCTTCGGCCAGCCCGCCCGCGGGCGACAGGCGATCGCTTGATTCGCGGATCCGCTTCCTCGACGTGCCGCCGGGCACCAGCCGCGCGGGCGCGCTGAACCTGGCGGCGGCGGAGGCGCGGGGTTCGCTGCTGCTGCTGGACCGGGCCGTGGATGTCCTTTCCCCCT
>JALHNW010000461.1 GCA_022843345.1 Rubritepida sp.
CGGCGCCGCGCTGGCCCAGTCGGCCTTGCCGCCGCTGGCGCCGCACGCGCGCAACGAGCGCTTCCCCGCCGGCCGCGAGCTGACACCCGAGCGCGAGGCCACGACCTACAACAACTTCTACGAGTTCGGCACGTCGAAGGCCATCTGGCGCGAGGCGCAGCGCATGCCCCTGCGCCCCTGGCGGCTGAAGGTGGACGGGCTGATCGGCGCCCCGCGCGAGTTCGACGTGGATGACCTGCTGCGCATGATGCCGGTGGAGGAGCGCACCTACCGCCTGCGCTGCGTCGAGGGCTGGGCGATGACGGTGCCCTGGAGCGGCTTCCAGCTCTCGGAGCTGCTGAAGGTGGTGGAGCCGCGCGCCAACGCCCGCTTCGTCGCCTTCGAGACGGCGAACATGCCCGGCGTGATGCCCGGGCTGCGGCAGAGCTGGTATCCTTGGCCGCACGTGGAGGCCTGCACCATCGAGGAGGCGGCCAACGAGCTGACCTTCATGCCCGTGGGCATGTACGGCAAGTCGCTGGGCCAATCCAATGGCGGCCCGCTGCGCGTGGTCTTCCCGTGGAAGTACGGCTTCAAGTCCGGCAAGTCCGTCGTGCGGATCACGCTGACGGCCGAGCGCCCGCGCACCTTCTGGCCCACCATCCAGGCCAGCGAGTACGGCTTCTGGGCCAACGTGAACCCCGAGGTGCCGCACCCGCGCTGGAGCCAGGCGACCGAGCGCCTGCTGGGCAGCGGCGAGCGGGTGCCGACGCGCATCTTCAACGGATACGGCGAATGGGTGGGCGGGCTTTATGGCTCCCTGCAGCGCGAAAGGCTTTGGGCCTAATCCAGCCGCGCCCCGCTGATTGCCACCAGCTCGCGCCAGCGGGGCGTCTCGGCCTCGATCAGCGCGGACAGCGCCGCCGGGCTCTCGCTGGCGACGGTGGCGTAGCCCAAGGGCTTCAGCCGCTCGACCAGCTCGGGCACGGCCAGCACCTGGCGCACGGCGGCGTGCTGGCGGGCGATGGTCTCGGCGGGCGTGCCGGCGGGGGCCATCAGCGCGTTCCAGGTGTTCACCCCGTGCCGCCCCAGGCCGATCTCGGCGAAATCCGCCATCGCCGGCACCTCGGGCAGGAAGGGCAGGCGCTGGTTGGAGGAGACGGCGAGGGCCAGGAACCGCCCGGCCTCCACGTGCGGCATCAGCGCGGGCATCACGTCGAACATCATGTCGATGTTGCCGGCCACCAGGTCGTTGATCGCGGGCCCGCCGCCGCGATAGGGCACGTGCAGGATCTTCGCGTCGGCGAAGCGGTTGATCGCCTCGATGTTGATGTGGCTCGAGGTGCCCGCGCCCGAGGAGCCCATCTTAACCTGGTCCGGGTTCCGGCGGCTCCATTCCACCAGGGCGCGGAAATCGCCCCAGCCGCGGCGCCGCGCCGTCTCGGCATTGACCACGCAGAGCAGCGCGCCATCGGTGACCTGCGAGACGGGGGCGAGGTCGCGCTTGGGGTCGAAGGGCATGCGCGCCGTCATGAAGGGAAAGGCGCACAGCGTGGTGACGCCGATCAGCCCCAGCACCGTGCCGTCCTTCTCGCCCTTGGCGACGGCGTCGGCGCCGATCATGCCGCCGGCGCCACCGCGGTTCTCCACGATCATGGTCGCGCCCATGGCCGGGCCGAGGCGCTCGGCCAGCAGGCGGCCCAGCAGGTCCACCGCGCCGCCGGGCGGGAAGGGGACGACGAGGCGGATGCTGCGCGACTGCGCCAGGGCAGGGGACGCCAGGGCGGGCGCGGCGAGGAGGGGGGAGAGCAGCAGGGCGCGGCGCAGCATGGCGGTGGCTCCGGGTCGTTCGCCCGATGCTGCGGCGGTTCAGCGCCGCGCGGCAAGCCGTTCCTTCGCTAGGATGATCACGGCCCGCGCCTCCGTGGTCAGGCCGTAGGCATCCAGCGCGTCCAGCGGCGCCCAGGTGACCTCCTGCGCGTCATCGGCCGCCTGGGCCTCGCCGGACAGCCATTCGGCGGCGAAGTCCACGATGGTGTAGTGGAAGCGGACGCGCCCGTCGGAGTCGCGCGTCAGGGCGTCCACCACGTCGGCGAGGATGAGGGGGCCGACCTCGATGCCGGTTTCCTCGCGCAGCTCGCGCCGCGCGGCCTCGTGCGCCGTCTCGCCCAGGTGCTGCGCGCCGCCGGGCAGCGACCATTGGCCCATGCGCGGGGGCTTGGCGCGGCGGGCCAGCAGCACCGCATCGCCGCGGAAGGCCGCGACGCCGATGCCGACCCAGGGCCGGTCGGGGAATTCACGGGTCAAGCAAGTCCTCCAGCCGCGGGATGAGCTGGCGGGCGCGCCAGGCGGGGAGCTGGAAGCCGTAACCTTCCCACGAGGCGTTCAGCGCCGCGGCCTCCTCGCCGCCCTCCGCGCGCAGCACCACCCAGAGGTCATCGCCATCGGCGCGGGCCCAGAGGCGGATGGCCAGGCCGTCGGTGAAGCTGGCGCGCGCCTCGCCCAGAGCCGCGCCGGGCAGGGCGTCGGCGCGGC
>JALHNW010000462.1 GCA_022843345.1 Rubritepida sp.
CCACCACCGGATGCGTGGCGGCCAACGGCGCGCAGCGCATGCCCGACTGGCACAGCTGGCTGGCGCCAGGCGGCAGCGCGGCCGCGTCCAGCCGCGACAGCGGGTGGTTCACCGCGCCGGGGATGCGGGCGCGGCGGACCTCGTCCGGCTCGCGGATGTCCACCAGGGGGGTGCCGGCGCGCTGGGCGGCGGCGGCGTCGTGCGGGGTCATGGGTGGTCCTCCTCGGGGCAGAAGATGGCGCGCATGGCGACCAGCAGCGCCTGCACGCGCGGGTCGGCCAGGCGGTAGAACACCTGCTGCGCGGCCCGGCGGGTGGCGACCAGCCCGTCCTCGCGCAGCTTCGCCAGGTGCTGGGACAGGGCGGGCTGCGAGAGGCCGACCAGCGCGGCGAGGCGGTTCACGCTCGCCTCCCCCTCGCCGGCCAGGTGGCAGAGGATGAGCAGCCGCTTCTCGTTCGCCAGCAGGCGCAGCAGGCGGGCGGCCTCCGCCGCCTTCGCCTCCATGCCTTCGATCACCATGTTCATGGTTGCGATGTAGATAAGCGATCGCTTATATGCAAGCCGGGAGGACCGACAATGCCAGCCGCCATCCGCGCCTTCTTCCACGAGGGGACCAACACCGTCTCCTACCTCATCCACGACCCCGCGACGCGCGAGGCCGCGGTGCTGGACCCGGTGCTGGACTGGGACAACGCCTCGGGCGAGGCGCGCACCCATTCCGCGCAGGCCATCCTGGACGTGGCGGCGGCCGACGGCCTGCGCGTGGCGCGCATCCTGGAGACGCACGCCCATGCCGACCACCTGTCCGCCGCGCCCTGGATCAAGGCGCGCACGGGGGCGCGCATCGGCATCGGCGCGCAGATCACGGAGGTGCAGCGCATCTTCCGCCCCGTCTTCGACGTGGAGGCGGAGGCGGACGACTTCGACGATTTGTGGGCGGACGGCGCGCGCTTCGCCCTCGGCGCGCTGGAGGTGGAGGTGCTGCACGTCCCCGGCCACACGCCGGCCGACATCGCCTACCGGATCGGAGACGACGTGTTCGTCGGCGACACGCTGTTCATGCACGACTACGGCACCGCGCGCTGCGACTTCCCGGGCGGCGACTGCCGCGCGCTGTGGCGCTCCATCCACCGCATCCTGGCGCTGCCGGACGGCACCCGCCTGTGGATGTGCCACGACTACAAGGCCCCGGGGCGCGACCGCTTCGCCTGGCAATCCACCGTGGCCGAGCAGAAGGCGCACAACCCCCACCTGAAGCTGGGCGAGGAGGGCTTCGTGCGCTTCCGCCAGGAGCGCGACGCGACGCTGAAGGCGCCCGCCTTGCTGCTGCCCTCCATCCAGGTGAACATCCGCGCCGGCCGCTTCCCCGAGGCGGAGCGCAACGGCGTGCGCTACCTGAGGCTGCCGGTGAAGGGCGCGGTGGAATAGTGCGGCTGCTGGTGATCGAGGACGACGCCGCCACGGCGGACTACATCGCCAAGGGCCTGCGCGAGGACGGCCACGTGGTGGACGTCGCCCGCCAGGGCCGCGACGGCATGTTCCTCGCGCTGAACGAGCCCTTCGACGTGATCGTGACCGACCGCATGCTGCCCGGCGCCGACGGGCTTTCCATCATCCGCGCCATGCGCGCCTCGGGCGTCGCCACCCCCGTGCTGATGCTCACCGCGCTGGGCGAGGTGGAGAAGCGCGTGGAAGGGCTGGAAGCCGGCGCCGACGACTACCTGGCCAAGCCCTTCGCCTTCACCGAGCTGCGCGCGCGCATCCGCGCCCTCGCCCGCCGACCCGCCTCGCCCCCGGCCGCCGACACGGTGCTGGAGCACGCCGACGTGCGGATGGACCTGCTGGCGCGCACCGCCACGCGCGGCGCGCGCAAGCTGGACCTGCTGCCGACCGAATGGCGCCTGCTGGAATTCCTGCTGCGCCATCAGGGCCAGGTGGTGACGCGCACCATGCTGCTGGAGAAGGTGTGGGACTACGCCTTCGACCCCACGACGAACGTGGTGGACGTGCACGTGAGCCGCCTGCGCCGCAAGCTGGACCTGCCGGGCGAGGCGCCCCTGCTGCGGACCGTGCGAGGCGCCGGCTACGCCCTTGGCTGACCCCGCCCGCCCATGAGGCGCAGCAGCTTCGCCCTCCGCGCCGCAGCACTCTCGGGCACGGTCATGCTGGTCTTCGCGCTGCTGGGCTCCGGCTGGGCCTTCTGGCGGGGCGAGCAGGCGCTGCGCCAGCAGCTCGACCTCACCATCGCGGGCGAGGCGGAGGCCTTCGCGCGCGAATACGAGGAGCTGGGCCTGGGCGCGCTGGCGGTGGCGGTGGACAGCCACGCGCGGCGCCGCGGGCCGATGCAGGTGGTGCTGCTGGGCCCGGCCGGACAGCGCCTCGCCGGCTTCCTGCCCGGCGCGCCTGTGGGGTTGCAGGGCTTCGCCACGCTGGAGTCGCCGCGCCGCCGCGCGCTGGGCGCGCGCCTGCCGGGCGGGGCGACGCTGGTGCTGGCCACCGACCTTTCCGCGAC
>JALHNW010000463.1 GCA_022843345.1 Rubritepida sp.
GAGGCGGGTGACGCCCATCGCGTGCAGCCGCCGCTCCGCCGCCGGGCCGATTCCCGGCAGGGTGCCGACCGGAAGGGGCGCGAGGAAGCCCGCCGCCTCGCCCGCGCCGATGACGGCGAAGCCGCGCGGCTTGTCGCGCTCGGCCGCCAGCTTGGCCATCAGGCGGTTCGCGGCCAGGCCGATGGAGATGGTCACGCCCACCTCGCGCTCCACCCGCAGCGCCAGTGCGGCCACCACCGCGGCGGGCGGCGCGCGGTGCAGCGCCTCCGTGCCCCGCAGGTCCAGCGCCGCCTCGTCGATGGACAGCGGCTGAACGAGGGGGGTGAGGTCCTGCATCATCGCGCGGATGCGCCGGCCTTCGGCGGAATACTTCGCGTGGTCGCCGCGGATCACCACCGCGTCCGGGCACAGGGCCAGCGCCCTGAACATCGGCATGGCCGAGCGCACGCCGCGGGTGCGGGCCACGTAGCAGCAGGCGGCCACCACGCCGCGGGTGCCGCCGCCCACGATCACCGGCTTCGCGGCCAGTCCCGGCCGGTCGCGCTTCTCGACGGAGGCGAAGAAGGCGTCGCAATCCACGTGGGCGATTCCCAGCGTGAACAGCTCGGCGTGGCGTATCAGCCGGCGCGAGCCGCAGCGCATGCAGGCGGCGCCCTCGCCGGGTTCGGTGGAGCGGCAGTCGCGGCAGAGGCTCGGCACGCGGGAGGTATCCGCCCCCGCGCGCCGTTGATCAAGTAATCGGGCCGCCATCCTCCCGCGAAAGCGTGACCACGGAGGGCCGTGGCGGCACGCCATCCGCGAAGTCGGGCCAGCGCGTGGCCGGCGCCTCGAAGGTGGAGCCCGGCACCTCGCCCGGGTGCTGGATCGCCAGGAAGATGGTGCGGTCGCCCTCCTCCACCAGCGGGCCGCAGACCTCGGCGCCGGCGGGCGCCTGGTAGAACAGGCGGGGCAGCGCGCGCCCCGGCCCGGTGGTGTCGGCGGCGTAGAGGCCATCCGCCACGCCCGCCGCGGATTCCGCGCCGTCCGTGGCGATCCAGATGCGGCCGCGGCTGTCGAAGGCGCAGTTGTCGGGGCAGGACAGCCAGCCGCTGTCGCTCACCGCGCGGTGGTACTGGGTGCCCTCGTCCAGCCCGGGGCGGCCGGCGCGCAGGAACAGGTTCCACCGCATCTCGGCCGCCGCGTGGTCGGGGCGGGCGGGGGCGCCGGGCGGCACCATCTCGACGACGTGGCCGTGGCGGTTCACCGCGCGCGGGTTGGCGGCGTTGACCTGCGCGGCCGTGCGGCGGTCGTTGTTGGTGAGCATGACGTAGACGCGCCCGTTCACCGGGTTCGCCTCCACGTCCTCCGGCCGGTCCATCGGCGTGGCGCCCAGCAGGTCGGCGGCGCGGCGGGCCTCGATCAGCACCTCGGCCTGGGAGGGGAAGCCGTTGGCGGCGGTCAGCGGGCCCTCGCCATGGACCAGGGGCAGCCACAGCACCCGGCCATCGGCCTCGTAGCGCGCGACGGAGAGCACGCCCTCATCCAGCAGGTCCCGGTTGGCGGCGGGGTTGGCGGGATTCCAGGGGCGGGCGGTGACGAAGCGGTAGACGTAGTCCATGCGCTCGTCGTCGCCCATGTAGATGACCACGCGGCCGTCGGGGGCCAGGGCGTGGGTCGCGCCCTCGTGCTTGAAGCGGCCCAGTGCGGTGCGCTTCACCGGCATGGAGGCGGGGTCGTGCGGGTCCACCTCCACCACCCAGCCGAAGCGGTTGGCCTCGTTCGGCTCGCGGGCGCGGTCGAAGCGGGCGACGTGGCGGTGCCAGCCATAGGGCGGCGCGTCCACGATGCCGTAGCGGCGGTGGCTCTCGCGCAGCGCCTCCTCGGCCAGGGGGCCGCCGAAGTAGAAGTTGAAGTTCTCCTCGCAGGTCAGCACCGTGCCCCAGGGCGTGGTGCCGCCGGCGCAGTTGTTCAGCATGCCCAGCACCTGCGTGCCGGTGGGGTCGGCCGAGGTGCGCAGCCATGGGTGGCCGGCGGCGGGGCCGGACAGGCGCATCGGCGTCTCGGCGGTGATGCGGCGGTTCAGCCGGCCATCCGGCACGGGCACCCAGTTCCCGTCCTGCTTGCGCAGCTCCACCACCGTGCCGCCATGGGCCGCGATCTCCACCGCCACCTGCGCGGCGGTCACGCGGGCGCGCGCCTGGGCGCCGGTGCCCATGCCGGGGAACATCAGGTTGGTGTTGGTGTATTCGTGGTTGGCCCAGAGCAGCGCGCGGTCGCCGATCGCACCCCCGCGCTCCACCGGCAGCAGGGCCAGGAAGTCGTTGTTGTAGCCGAACTGCATCGCCTGCGCCTGCGCGGTCACGTTGCGCGGGTCGAAGGCGGGCGCGCCGGGCAGCACCGGGTCGCCCCAGCGGATCACGACGTGGATGCGGTGCCCGTCCGCCACCGCGTCCTCCTGCGCCAGCTGGTGGCGCAGCTCGGGGAAGGTGAGCGTGGAGGGGCCGCCGCGGCGGGGGATCTGCGCGTCCGC
>JALHNW010000464.1 GCA_022843345.1 Rubritepida sp.
GCGGGCCGAGGCCGCGGCCCGCAACGCCGCGGGCGGCGCGGTGCGGCACGGCGTGGGCGTGGCCGGCATGTGGTACGGCATCGGCAACACCGGCATGTCCAACCCCTCCGAGATGCGGCTGCTGCTCGGCGCCGATGGCGTGCTGTCCTTCCTGAACGGCGCGGTGGACATCGGGCAGGGCAGCAGCACCGTGCTGTGCCAGGTGGTAGCCGAGGCGCTGGGCCTGCCGGTGGCGGCGCTGCGCCACGTCAACGGCGACACGGCGCTGACGCCCGACGCCGGCAAGACCAGCGCCAGCCGCCAGACCTTCGTGAGCGGCCGCGCGGCGCTGGAGGCGGCGCTGGACCTGAAGCGCCAGGTGAACGGCGCGCTGGGCTGGGATGGCGCGCGCGTCACGTTCAATGGCGAGGCGTGGCGCGGGGCCGCGGTGGAAGGCGTCGGCCGCTTCGACCCGCCGACCGTGCCGATGGACGCGCAGGGGCAGGGCGTGCCCTACGCCACCTACGGCTTTGCGGCGCAGCTCTGCGCGCTGGCGGTGGACACCCGGCTCGGCACCGTGCAGCTGGAGCGCTTCGTCGCCGCGCACGACGTGGGCCGCGCGGTGAACCCGACGCTGGTGGAAGGCCAGGTGCATGGCGGCATCGCGCAGGGCATCGGCCTGGCGCTGATGGAGGAGTACATCCCCGGCCGCACGGAGAACCTGCACGACTACCTGGTGCCGACCTTCGGCGACGTGCCGCCGATCGAGGTGATCATCATCGAGGAGGCCGAGCCGCTCGGCCCCTACGGCGCCAAGGGCGTGGGCGAGCCGGCGCTGGTGGCGACCGCGCCCGCCATCCTGTCCGCGATCCGCGACGCCACGGGGGCGTGCATCCACCGCGTGCCCGCGCTGCCGCACCGCATCCTGGAAGCGCTGCGCCATGGATAGGACGGGCATCTTCGGCGCCGCAGAGGCGGACGGCATCGTGCGCTGCGACGCCTGCCCGGTGCTGTGCCGCATCCGCCCCGGCCGCGCGGGCGCGTGTTCGCGCTACGCCAACGAGGATGGGCGCCTGGTCCGCACCGATCCCCTCGTGCTGCTGACGCGCACCGTCGAGGCCGGCGGCGCCGTGGTGCCCTTCCTGGATGCCGCGGAGGAATGGTCGGGCGAGGTCTTCGTCTCCGCGATCGGCGCGGGCACCACCTACCCGGACTACAAGCCCGCGCCTTTCATCGTCTCGCAACCCCAGGCGGGGGTGGACACGGTGACGGTCGTGACCGAGGGCATCTTCTCCTACTGCGGCCTGAAGGTGAAGGTGGACACCGACCGCCACCTCGGTCCCGAATGCGCCCGGGTGATGCATGGCGGCGAGCAGGTGGGCCACGTCACCACCGCCGAATACGGCTCGCAGATGCTGTCCATCGGCGGCGTGCGCCACCTCACCGGCGGCTCGAAGCGCGAGGGCAGCGTGACCTGCGCCGCCATGCTGGCGCTGTGCCGCAAGGAGGCGGTGGAACTGCATGTCGAGGGCGGCTCCACCATCGTGGTCCAGGCCGGTGCCGCGCCGGTCGTCAACGGCGTGGCGGAGACGCGGATGCGCGTGGGCTGCGGGAGTGCCGCCATCGGCATCTTCGCGCAGCAGTTCCAGGGCCACGTAGACGAGGTGGTGGTGCTGGACGACCACATCACCGGCGTGCTGACGGAGCACCAGGCGGGCAAGTGCCTGTCCATGCGGCCCTCGGGGCTGCGGGTGCGGGGCCGGCGCTCCACCCCCGGGCGGTACTTCCAGGTGGCGCATCCGGGCACCGGCTGGGGCGGCACGGACGTCACCGACCCGCTGGCGGTGATCGAGGGCTTCGACGCGAAGCTCGCCTGGCCGGGGATGCGGGTGCTGATGACCAGCACCACCGGCGAGGACGCGCTGTATTTCGAGCTGGACGGGGCGCTGCGCCCGGTGCCGATGCCGCTGCCGCCCGCGGTGGCGCGCACCGTGGCGCGCATCGGCGAGAATTGCGAGCCGGCGCTGTGCTCGGTGCTGTTCATGGCGGGCGCCGGCGGCTCGCTGCGCGCCGGCGTCACCGAGAACCCGATCCTGCTGACCCGCGGCGTGCAGGCGGGCGAGGTGCGCGTCACCATGGGCGGCGCGCCCTGCTACCTGTATCCGGGCGGCGGCATCACCATCATGGCGGATGTGGCGCGCATGCCGGGCAACGCCTTCGGGTCCGTGCCGACGCCCGCGCTGGTGGCGCCGATCGAGTTCACACTGCGCGCCGATCTCTACGCCGCACTCGGCGGGCATGTGGGGCAGGCGATCGCGCTGGCGACGCTGCTGGAACGCTTCGGCGCGGATAGCGAGCGCCAGCCCTGGCTGGAGGCCAATCCCTGGCCGGACGCGCCGGGGTGATCACGCGCGCGCTGCTGCCCGACGGGCGGCTGCACCTGTCCGAAGGCCCGATAGACCTGGTGATCGGCCTGGAAGGCCCGCGCGCGGCCGTGCTGGCGGCGCGCGAGGCGGCGGCGGCGGCGCTG
>JALHNW010000465.1 GCA_022843345.1 Rubritepida sp.
GCGCAACGCCGCCGGCATGGCCGCGCGCAAGCCGCTGCACGCGCTGCGCCCGCGCGTGCTGATCTACGCCGGCGTCATCACCGCCGTGCTGGCGCTGATGCTCGTCTCCTGGTTCTGGCGCGAGACGCTGACGCTGTCCGTGCAGCCGGACCGCGCGCCGCTCTACGTGCGCCTGTCCGACGGCGGCATCCGCAACGGCTACACGCTCAAGCTCGCCAACAAGCTGCGCGACGACCTGACGCTGACGCTGGAGATCGCCGGCCCCGCCGGCTTGCACGTCACCGTGCCCGACGCGCCGGCCGATCCCGATGGCCGCCCGCTGCTGAAGACGCGCCCGGACGCCATCGCGCAGTACCGCGCCTTCATCACCGCGCCGCCGTCGCTTCGCCTGCCCGAGCACGCGGACATCACCTTCCGCCTGCTGGACGCGCAGGGGCGCGTGCAGGCCTCCCACTCCTCCGCCTTCCAAGGGCCACGCCAATGAGCGAGCGCAAGAGCAGCTGGATCCCCTGGATCTTCGTGGGCTGCATGGGCGTGGTGGTCGCGGTCAACGCCGTGCTCATCACCTCCGCCATCACCACCTTCACCGGCACCACGGTCGGGCGCTCCTACGACCGCGGCCGCGCCTATAATGCGGTGCTGGACGAGGCGGCGCGCCAGGACGCGCTCGGCTGGACGGCGCGCGTCACCCAGCCGCGCGCCGGCGCCCTGCTGGTAACGGTTACCGACCGCGAGGGCGCCTCCGTCACCGGCCTGATGGAGGCCGAGCTGCTGCGCCCGCTGGATGGCGAGCGCGTGCCGCTTCCCCCCGCCGCCGGCGCCGGCCGCTTCACCCTCGACCTGCCCGACGAGCTGCGCGCCGGGCAGTGGGAGCTGCGCGCCCGCCTGCTTGCGCCGGATCAACGACGCATGGACATCCGGCACCGCATGATGCTCCCGTGAGCTTCATCGAGTCCCCCCGCTGCGCCCATTGCGGCGCCCCCTCCGCCACCCGCTTCTGCTGCGCGGGCTGCGAGGGCGCGCACGCGCTGGTCCAGGGGCTGGGGCTCGACGCCTTCTACCGCAAGCGCGACGCGGCCGACGGCGCGCTGAAGCCGCAGGACGCCCCGGCGGCCGACTTCGCCCCGCTCGCGCGCAGCACGGGCGACGGCGCACATGTGCTGGAGCTGATGGTCGCCGGCCTCACCTGCGGCGCCTGCATCTGGCTGGTCGAGCAGGCGCTGGCGGCCGAGCCGGACGTGATCCGCGCCCGCGCCAACCTGTCCACACGCCGCCTCGTCGTCGCCTGGAACGGCCCGGCGGCGCGCGCCAACGACATCGCCGCGCTGGTGGCCCGGCTGGGCTTCCGCGTCGCCCCCTTCACGCCGGCCTGCATGCGCGCCACCGAGGATGCCGAGGGCCGCGAGCTGACCCGCGCGCTGGGCATCGCCACCTTCGGGGCGATGAACGTGATGCTCGTCTCCGTCGCCGTCTGGGCGGGGGGCGAGGAGATGGGGCCGCAGACGCGCCACCTGATGCACTGGCTGGCCGCGCTGATCGGCATCCCCGTCGTCGCCTGGGCCGGCATGCCGCTGTTCCGCGCCGCTTGGCGCGGCCTGCGGCAGGGCCGCGTGAACATGGATTGCGCCGTCTCGCTCGGCATCATCCTCACCACGCTGATGTCGCTGTCCGAGACGCTGCGCAACGGCGACTTCACCTGGTTCGACGGCGCGACCGCCCTGCTGGCGCTGATGCTGGCCGGCCGCGTGCTGGACCGCGCCGCCCGCCGCCGCGCCCGCCAGTCGGTGGCGGAGCTGCTGGCCTTGCAGGACGGCGCCGTGACCCTGGCCGATGGCGGCGTGCTGCCGGTCGATCGCGTGCCCGCCGGCGCGCGCATCCTGCTGGCCACCGGCGAGCGGCTGCGCCTGGACGCCGCGCTGGAATCCGCCGACGCCTTGCTCGACACCGCCGCCACCACGGGCGAAAGCCTGCCCCGCGCCTTCCGCGCGGGCGATGCGCTGCCCGCCGGGGCGGTGAACATGGGTGCCGCCATCACCGCGCGCGTGACCGCCGCCGCCGCCGACGGCTCGCTCGCCGCCATGGCGCGCCTGCTGGAGCGTGCGGAAGGCGCCCGCGGCCGCTGGACCGGCCTGGCCGACCGCGCCGCCCGCATCTACGTGCCCATCGCCCACGTGGTCGCGCTGCTGACCTTCCTGGGCTGGATGTGGATCGGCGGCGCGTCCTGGCAGGCGGCGCTGGTGCCGGCCGTGGCCGCGCTGATCATCACCTGCCCCTGCGGCCTGGCGATCGCGGTGCCGGCGGTGCAGGTGGCCGCGGTCGGCGCACTGTTCCGCCGCGGCGTGCTGGTGGCCAGCGAGACGGCGCTGGAGCGCCTTGCCACCGCCGACCACGCCGTGTTCGACAAGACCGGCACGCTGACCGAGGGCAAGCCCGCCCTGCTGCCCGGCGCCTGGACCGCCGATGACCTGCGCGCCGCCGCGGCGCTGGCCGCCGCCAGCCGCCACCCGCT